>DATDNS010000625.1:0-3802 GCA_036518155.1 Bacteroidota bacterium | reverse complement strand
CCTCTTGTTGCACCAGTAGTGTGTCCCGATTCTCCGGATTTCTGATGCATGAGGAAACTTGCTGAGTCTCTCCGGTGTTGAAGATCCTACTAAGCGGATCATACGATTCGATGGCTATCACCGGCAAAGGAGGGAATCATCGTGAGTTCAAGCGGCCGAAGCACTGCAGCGCTATGTTGGGTTTTGTTGTCGATTCTTCCGATTCTTGCTTACGCACAGCATAAGGATGATACCGTGAGATCTTCATCGAAGCTTTATGATTTCGTTATGAAAACCATCGACGGCAAGCAGCGTTCGCTGTCGGAATACAAAGGCAAAGTGCTGCTAATCGTCAATGTAGCGTCGGAATGCGGTTTTACCCCTCAGTATGCAGGGCTTGAGGCCGTGTATGAAAAATACAAGAACGAGGGATTTGTCATTCTCGGATTCCCCTCGAACGATTTCGGCCAGCAGGAACCTGGGACGGACAACGAGATTAAGACGTTCTGTGAAACAAACTACAAGGTGACGTTTGATTTGTTCTCGAAAATTGAAGTGAAAGGAAGCAATCAGCACCCTCTCTACAAATACCTCACACAAGAGTGCGAGTCCCCGCACGAAATAAAATGGAATTTCAATAAATTTCTTGTTGATAGAAAAGGCCGGGTGGTTCAATACCTCCCCTCAAACGTCGAACCTGCGGATGCCGCACTAACGAAATCAATCGAAACGCTTATCGCCGGCGGAAGTTAGCGTTCTTGCGCGATATCATATTGGATGAGAACGAAGGAAATCTCTGAATGAAGAAGTGATTGCTGTAAACATCCTCTGTGCGTTTCAGGGGAGGACCAGTGGTCTTTCCCTTGATTTGTACGTGACGTAGCGATGAAGCCTTTGTTTGTTCTTCTGCGGCGTATGGCGGATAGGCTGCTGCCGGACAATTTGTTTTCATCGCTGAGATTCGTCCGACCGGCAAGAAGTCTCTGACCTTCCTTGAATATCCTTCAATAAAGTGCTATTTTCTGCAACACAATCCGACAATTGAACATCATATCGTTATTCGGTCGAAAATCGCTTAAATCGGCGTGGACTTTCGCGCCGTCCGGCACCATATGGCGGCTGCTGGCGTCGGAGTCCGGTGAACTTATAGGGGAATGCAGAGATGAGGAAAAAAAACTGGTGTCCTTCTTTGCTCTCCAGGGCGAATCAGGAAAAGTTCTTTGGCAGAATCTGGTTCTGGACGAAAAATGGTGGACAGGAATAGAAGAAATATCCGGCGGCGTCATCCTGCTTCACGGTTTTTCCAGTCCCGATTTGCCGGGGCATCAGGGGATTATCGCGGTCGATTTGATGACGGGGGAAAGACTTTGGACGAGTCCGGATTTCACGTACTGGTTTGTCCACGAAAATTCGGTCATCGCTCACAGATCCCTCTTTGAAAAACGGCTTTTCTACGAGTTGAATCTCCGCTCCGGCGCAATGGTGCGCGAATTCGACCCCGATTCGGAGTCGATGCTGCTGCAACTGCGTGGAGAATCGCTCCTCAGGAACAAAAGTTCTCTGGAATTTCCGGAGGCTGTCGATATTCATTCAATAGATTTGCGGACGGCAAAAGGGCTAAAAAAGCAATTGCCACTGTCGGATATTCAAGGAACTCTCGAAGGACTTCTGGTCGGAACTTACGGAATATTCGACTACCATCTTCATTCGGCTCAATCTGTAACTGACACTTTCATGTTTGACAATCACTTGAAGATCATCGATTTGAAAACCGGCACTGTGATTTACTTCGACGTACTTTCTCAAGGGACGAAAGCACCGGTACCTGACTCGTTCTTCGTCAAAGCGAACGTTGTCTTCTATATCAAAGACCGGAAAACGCTGACCGCAGTGAGACTTCCTGCATGAAATCTCTGGCCCACCTCCTTCTTCAATAATACCATGAGAAACTATCGATTGAAGCACGTCGATGCGTTTACGATTCACCCGTTTTCGGGAAATCCGGCTGGAGTCGTGCTGGATGCAAAGGGATTGAATGACGATGAAATGCAGAAGATGGCGCGGGAAAAGAACCTTCCGGAGACGGCATTTATTCTGCCGCCGAGTCTGAAAGGGGCCGATCTGCAGATCCGTTGGTTCAGTCCGACGATGGAGATTCCGTTATGCGGGCACGCTACGATTGCGAGTTTTCACGCGTTGGCGGAAGAGGGCCTGGAAGGCATGAGCACGCAGGGCCAGCACTATTTCAAGCTGCAGACAAAAAGCGGAATTCTCCCGGTGAGAGTTGAGAAGAATTTTCAGGGGACCACGGTCGAGTTCGAACTTCCGGTCCCGAACTTCCGGGTTAAGAAACAGCTGCCCCGCCATATTTTGGATTCTCTTGGTGTGAAATCTAGCGATCTCGACAAGCGCTTCCCTGTTGTGGTCGACAGAGACATGTTCATTCCCTTGAAATCCCTGAAGAGGCTTTCAAATCTCAAGCCGGATTATGCAAAGCTGACCACGGCATCGGCGAAGGATAAGATACTGGGTGTATGCCTCTTCACGCTCGAGACCGCAGAGCCGGCGTCCGCTGTTCACTCCCGATTCTTTGCGCCTGCAGTTGGAATCAATGAGGACCCTATCACCGGTTCATCGAATGGTCCATTGGGAGTCTACCTGCACCGGTTCGTCATACCGAAGGATGTGAACGTTGTCTCGAGGCAGCTCGCCGACGGCAGGGTCGAATTTATCGGTGAGCAAGGTTTTGTCATCAATCGCCCGGGACACGTTAAGATCAGAGTCTCTGCTGATGACGGAAGAATCAAGACTGTCAGCATCGCCGGCGAGGCGGTCACAATAATGAACTCCATCGTTAGTTTCTAGCAACCCTCCCAAGGCCCAATGTCAACAAAAACTCTGCTCTTCACGCTCGTCCTTGTAACGGCGTTTTCATTTTTCGCTTTTAGTGTACGCAGGCTGATCCTGATGCTGAGGATTGGAAAAGCCGACAACCGGTTCGATCATCCCTTGCTGCGGCTGAAGAGGACGATTACTGTCGCGTTGGGACAGACAAAGCTCTTTCGGGAACCAGTCCCCGGATTGATGCATGCGTTGATATTCTGGGGCTTCCTCATCCTGCTCATCGCTGTCCTTGAAGCTATCGGTGAAGGACTTATCCCAGGATTCTCGCTCAGCGTTCTTGGCGCTCTGTACGCCCCATTGGTGTTCCTCCAGGATCTCTTTGTTGGCTTGGTGATCGTCGGAGTCGGTTATGCCCTGTTCCGGCGATACGTAGTACATCCGAAGCGCCTGGAAGTTGACCGTCACGGAAAAATTGATGCAACGCTGATTCTCGTTGCCATCCTTCTGATCATGGTCAGCATGCTAGGCCAGAATGCTTCGGGCATGACCCTTTCGGGGATTGACCACGCGAGATTTTTCGCGGCATTGTTCGTGCCCTTGTTTGCAGGCGCAAATGTTCAGACAGTAATCCTGACGCACGAAATGTTCTGGTGGGCGCACGTTATCCTTGTCCTCGGTTTTTTGAATTACCTTCCGTATTCCAAACATCTCCACGTGCTTAGTTCGGTCCCGAACGTCTATTTCTCTTCCACAAAACCCCGGGGCGCATTGAAACCCATCAATCTGGAGGAGGAAGGCGTTGAGAAGTTCGGTGCTTCTGACGTGGAAGACCTGACCTGGAAACAATTGCTGGATGGATACACGTGTACGGAGTGCGGCCGCTGTACTTCCGTGTGTCCGGCAAATCTCACAGGCAAGCTGCTTTCACCGCGGAAGATCATCGTGGACATTCGGAAAAGACTGACGGAAAAAGGACCCC
>DATDNS010000624.1:0-5974 GCA_036518155.1 Bacteroidota bacterium | reverse complement strand
CGAGACACACGAGAGCCCAACCTCCGGTAAATAATGAGTACGTCGTTGTCCACATATTCTTGTTGATCGGAATCCAGTTATCAAAAATCAATCCCAACGTGACCATGGCCAGACCGTACACGAACATCCACGCAGTCTTTTCCTCCATTGACCGTGCTGATCGCAACCAATGGCCGGTGAGCACGCCAAAGAGTGTTGTGGAGATCGCCGGCAGCGTGCTGATCAGGCCTTCAGGATCGAAGCCTGCCGATGGCGCATACACGTAGGTATGTCCCCGGAACACCGTCGAATCGACGTACCAGAGGAGGTTGCCCGTCGGTTGGAGAAACCCTGCCCCGAAGCCGGGTACAGGAATGAATCTTACCGCGAACCAGTACACTCCGAGAAAGACGAGCGACCAGACAATTTGTCCTCGTACCGTTGCGTGAAGGTATATGAAGCTGACGATGAGATAGCAAATCGCGATCCTCTGGAGCACTCCGGGAATTCTGAGCGTCGCAAGAGAGAAGTTTGGATCGAGCCAAAAAGGAAATCCATTGACGACGATTCCCAACAAGAAAATCACCACAGCCCTCTTGACAATATGGAGATACAAGTCCTTCGCGTTCGGGTTCTGTTCAAGTCTCTTTCCAAACGAAAACGTCATTGCCACACCGACGATAAACAGGAAGAACGGGAAGATCCAATCGGTGAAAGTCCAGCCGTTCCACGCCGCGTGTTTCAGCTGGGCATAGGCCTCTCCAGATCCCGGATCATTAACAAGGACCATTGCCGCGATGGTCGCTCCGCGAAACGCATCAAGCGAAAGTAACCGCTTATTCACTGTCATCGATGGTTTTCCTCGGTTTGTGGATAAGCAAGGGGTCAGTACACCTGTTTGCCCGTTTCAAGAAACTCCTTGTACCTGCGCGCATATTCTTTCTTGTAGTTCTCTACCGCCGTCCCGTAGTTCAGTTGAACTCTATCCGGTCTTGTTGACCAGTGAAGAACGACCGTGCGTGTCCCTGCCTCCAACGCAAGTGTTGCATTCCGTATTCGCACTGTCTTACCGTCGGAAATTGCCGACGACACATCCATGAACCAAGGGAGATGAAGAATAATCTTCTCAGGGGAATCAAACCATTTGGCATCAATGTCCAAGGTGGTTTGGCCTGAGGAAAACACCATGTCGTAACTCACCGTCCCGAAATATGTCGGGGCGTTGTGGACACTCACCGATTTTCCATCTTTGATCCATTCCGGCGAAAGACAGGACAGCAAATGGAGTTCGCGCCCCTGCTCCCGAACCAGCATATTGCGAACGAGTGCTCTGTATTGTGCTGCGAACCACCCATGTGGAGAGAGGTTCATCATAAAATCTCTTGTGCTCCACGGCAGAATAGAATATTCAAATCCTGCCTGTGTGGCGCTCGTATGCACGAGGAGTGCATAGAGATCTTCTATGGCTGCCTGCTGGCTCCCTCTGACGACCTCTGATTCTGTATTTGTGATGGTCAGGTAGTGATGCAGCCATCGGCCGTCACCGTAGGTCATCAATCCTTCCTGATACTTTGCCCGCGTTGAATCGAGTGTCGCTGTCACCATGCGGTCATCGGTATCGAAGAGGATCTCAGGATACAAGGTGGACATATTGTCCCAGTCCTGCCCGCCGTTGTTTTCGACCCCGGGTGGAATGTACCCTTTCGTTACCTTCGTGATTCGTTTCAATTGTTTCATCAATGACTCACGGAGGTCATCATATTCCCTTTGAAACTGCGTGGCATCGGCATTTTTTCCTAATCCAACGGCGATTGCTTTCGCATTTATCAGTCCGACCAGCGCCCAAAAATTGTGCCCGGTAACGTGCCCTGTAATGTCTTCGTTGTCACCGGGTGAGGTCACCGGTACAAGCCGGAGTGGATCGCTTTTGCGTGCATTCCGAAGCCACTCGAATGCCCTCAGGATAGATGGATAGACGGCTTCTGCAAACTGTTTGTCGTGTGTGATCCGGTAGTGTTGGCCGTATGCCCACAACGTTTGTCCCCAGCCATCATACTGTCCCCCCTGAGAAACAAAGTTACCATCATTCTGCTGCCAGCGTCCGAAGAATTCGAGACATTGTCTTGCGATTTCGTGATACCCGGACAGATCGTACATCCTGACGATGAACGATGCATCCCGAAGCCAGAACGAGTGATACTGAAAATCATTGACCTTTTGCACGTAGAAGCTGTCGATCTTATTACGCCCAATGAGATCATACACAAGGCTCGCCTTGAACGTATTGACGACCTTATCTTCCGGGACGGTAATGTCGACTCCATTCTTCACGATTGTTTCCCAGAACGACACCGTCTTCGCAAGGTAGTCGTCATACGTTGCCTTCCGAAGCTTGTCAATATCCGCACTGCCTGCGGGGATGGATATGTACGGCATTTTGAAATCAAGGATGCGATGCTCTCCGGGCTTCAGCAGGAGCGCGTAATTCACGATTCCCACCGGTGTCGTCGGTGTCACGTACAACTTTGAAGCCCTCACCTCCTGCTGTTCGTTGTATCCAGTCTTCAACGTCATCAACCGTACAGGGTCCGGATCGGTTGGAAACACATAGACAATGGCGCTGTCTCGCAGCAAAGCATCCTTGTCAAAACTGTAGATCCAGTCACGGCTGAATTCAACTCCTGCCTGTTCGAAATTTCCGACTATTTTTGCTTTCGCCGGACGGCCGAATCGGTTATCCGCCACACCCCAGGTAGTATTTGCCTCTCCTTGATAACGAATGCCTGCGCCACAATACGCTGTCCGCTGATTTGTTGAGAGATTCTTTACTTCGATTCGAACAAAATTCATCAGTGCATCTTCGGGATTGCCATCAAGCGTCGCAGCGAATGTCGAGAAAGAATATTCAATGTCGTCACGAACAAACTTGTATTGAACGACAGGCAAATATCCCTTCAGCAATGTCTTTACACGTTGATTGATCGGTGTAGGCGGATTGCCGGTGAAGAACATAAGTTCGCCCGATCCCGTGTAAAGAAAACCTTCAGGAGACACCAACGTTGCCTGTCGCCCGTCCATAACACCGATTTCGTCGGTTGGCTTGCTGAAATAGCAGAATGGTTCGTCTTCCCTGTCGATCGAGGGGTTGAGCATTTGGGAAGTCAGCGACTGACTGAGTCCCGCAACCAGCACCAGCACTCCAAGTGTTCTCATGGGTATTGCACCTCCATTATTGTGGCAACGTCCATTCACAAAGTTTGACTTTGATCGACGCCGATCCAACCTTCTTGCTTTTTGTTACCGCAATCCACGTAATTGTCTGAAATCCGCGCGTTTTTTCGGCAGGAGCGAAGAAGAACGTCTGGACGGGATAAAGTTCTCCCGGAGCTACCCGGTAGGTACCGGAGCCCGACGACTCTCTCCAGCCTTCGGGTACTTCAGGAGTAAGAGTGATGTCGACAGTGTCCGCCGCGGAATTAAACAACTGTAATGGGATGTGAAGATAGCTTCGAACGGCAATTTCTATCTCGGGTTCGACAAGCGAAGCCAAGTGGTCCAGATTGTGCGCATGCCAAAAATCCCGGTAGAACGAGAACATACCGCCGAGTTCACAGCCCACGCCATTGTGTTTTGTCATTTCAAATCCGCGAACTTGCTTAGATCGTATTTGGTCTCTGGCAATCCCATCAAAGATTTCACCGGATGGATTGCAGTCCACAAGCGATTTTCCAAAAATTAAATTGAAACTGCCCAACCACTTTTTGAATGCAGCAAAGTCACCAGTCCGGAGTGCTTCGTCTGCAACTTGCGATACATCGCCCTGTGTCTTGTGGAACGTATGCATTTCTGCGGCAAGTCTATAGTACGGTATGTTCTTCGAAGGGGAAACAGCGGCGATGTCAAATTGCGGCCCTTCCGCCTTCACGCTGTGTGACGCATCGGAAAAGTAGTAGATCTTCTTGGGCTGCCAGGCGGGAAGGCCCTCGCCCCAGTTTCCGACATCCGTTCGTTCCCGGGGCACGGCAATTTGTGCCGGGAACACTGTCGGATCCCCGGCCATGTCGAACGCCTCTGTGGCAATGACTCCCGAAGCCTGGTGGTCACCGTGGTTCTCTCCTGCAACGAAATCAGGAAGCCACGTAAGGACAAGTTCCGGTCTTGTCAGACGGACAAGCCGGACGACCTGCTCCAGGATGGTCCCGTGGCCCCACGACTGGAGAGATCTGAAGACATCCTGACCCGGCGTATCACTGCCGTTCAGGAACCACACCTTGCTAATTCCTAACACAGCGGTTGCACGGCGAGCTTCGATTTCACGGATAGCACCAAGAGAGTTTGCCTGCTCCCCTCCGACAGAATTCCCACCGCCATTCCCTCTGGTGCAGTACACGATAGCGATTTCCTTGTGGTCGTCGAATATTGTTTTCGCCAGGAAACTTCCGACGGCAGTTTCATCATCGGGATGGGCAACGATGAGGAGCACATCCGTCTTCAATCGCGCATCGGGTGGCGTGACCCGTTGCACCTGCGAAGCCTGGGTGAAAAGCACTGACAGACCAGAACAAAGGAGTATTGCAATGCTTGAAAGACGTTTCATCGTATGAACACCCATTGGTTGTGTATGTTCTCAATTTCGAATTGTTCAATCACCATGATGCGCTCTCAATCGCCGTGTTGATGTTCATTCTTCTCGGCTCCCGGATAAACAATAGCCAGGTGAGGAGAGAGCCTCCGGAGAACAGTCCGGCTATGACAAAGACGATTGTGAACCCATAGGCATCGGCGAGCCAACCGCCAATGATCCCGAAGAGAACAAATGGTGCTGTGATCATGTTTGCGAGCGCGATGTATGTGGGTCGCTCGGCTTCAGGACACAACTCAGCGACAAACGCGAGTCTCGAAATGCCGGACAAGGAAATCGTCGACGCTGAAAGCACAAAGACGATATAGGCAACGGTGACAGAAGGGGCCAGGATCGCGATGAGGCACGCCAGCAATGTTGATGAGGCAGCAAGAACCATGTTCAGTCGGTGTCCGAAACTATCCGCCAGAGGGCCGAAGAGAATATTGCCGAAAATCGTCGTTGTCATCATAACGACCGTGAACGTCCCCGCATAAGAATCGGCAAGAGAAAAACGCTCGATAAAGGATATCGTGTAGAACGCTCCTGCCATCGTTGCCGCAATGAGCATGGCATCCGAAAGAAGAAAATTGCGGAAGTTGCCCTCATGTCGGATGATCGTCCGCAACTTTCGCCAGAATTCTTTCCGTTTGACAGGGGTTGTGACAACGCTGTCTGTATCCTCTCTGAGGCAAAGAAGGAAACCATAGGAGCCGGTCATAGCAAGTATCGCAAGGAGAAACAAGAAACCAAAGTTGGCCGGGTATGCTAGTCCTTCCAATACTCTTTCGACGATCCAGCCTCCAAGGATACCCAGGATTCCTCCTGCGAGGTTTCGCGTCGCAAGCATCCTTCCTCGGAGGTCGACGGGCGTCAGCTTTGCGACCAGGTCAAACCAAAGCGGAAAGTTGATGCTCCCTGCGACGGCAGCCAGCGTAAAGAGAGAAAGAAAGAGGATTACTCCGACTGAAGAATCAACCCGATCAATCACGAAAAATGATACGATCGCAAGTAACAACCACGGCAGTCGCTGTATGATCGCCGTCTTCAGGAACATTCCTTTTTTCTTTGCGTGCTTTTGGACTCTTCTCGCCACAAAGATCTGCGGAAAATTGAAGCCGGCTGTCCACAAGACCGGGATCAGTCCAAGTGCAACGTTGCCGCCGCCTAGATGTTTGACAAACACCGGCAAGACTGTTTGTTGAGACGCCAGGCTCAGTCCAAACGCGAAGAGCGCGCCGTCAAAAACATTTACCCAGAAGTTTCTCCTGAGGACACTATCGCCCCCCTTCGTCCTTCCAAAGATTCTCTCATCCACGATAGACCCTCACCTCCCCCGGTTGGAGAGTAACCGTAACTTGACAGGACTTGACC
>DATDNS010000623.1:0-2751 GCA_036518155.1 Bacteroidota bacterium | reverse complement strand
CGTTTGTCTTGAACCGGTCGTACGCGTCGATAATCTCTTTGACAAGTTTGTGCCGGACAACGTCGTTCCGGTCCAAGTACACAAACGACACTCCCTGGATTTCCTTGAGGACTTCCTGAATCTGCACCAGCCCCGACGTCGTCGTTGCCGGCAAATCGATCTGTGTGATGTCACCGGTGATGATGGCTCGTGAATGGGCTCCGAGCCGGGTGAGGAACATTTTCATCTGAATAGCGGAGGCGTTCTGCGCTTCATCGAGAATGACGAAAGCGTTGTGCAGCGTCCTTCCCCGCATATAAGCAAGCGGGACAATCTCAACGATCCGTTTCTCAATGTAGTCCCGCAGCTTTTCTGCTGAAAGCATGTCTTCCAGCGCGTCGTAGAGCGGTCTCAGGTACGGGTCGATCTTCTCCCGGATGTCTCCGGGCAGATACCCAAGACTTTCTCCCGCTTCGACCGCCGGCCGCGCGAGCACAATCCTCGTGACATCGCGGTTTTTGAGTGCCGCAACCGCGACCGCCACCGCCAGGTACGTTTTTCCCGTCCCCGCAGGACCGATGGCAAACACAATATCATTTTTTCGAACCTGCTGAACATAGTGTCGCTGGCCGGGCGTGCGTGCCTTGATGACGCCGACTTTGGTGAAGAGAATTGACGGATCGCCGTCGTCCGAGATTATTTCGGATTGCGGTTCGGAAGGAGTCCCGTTCACCGTGACGAGATCGATGACCGTCTCGACATCGTTTGGTGTCAGGTTCCCATTTTTGTTGAGGATGTAGGCGAGTTCCTTGAAGACCTTTTCAATTTTCAGGATTTCCTGCTGACTTCCGCGGAGCGTCACCTGGTCTCCCCGGACGGTCACCTGAGATTCGAATCGTTCTTCGATGACCTGGAGGTTGGCATCGTTGAACCCAAGGAGCTGAACGGTATCAACACCACGAAGCTGAATCTTCTTTTCGGTCAAATTCCTTTCCTCAAGCAGATGGTCGATAAAACAAAACGCCCTCTGCTCCCGTTGTCGGGATGAGGGCGTCGTCAAAGCTTGACAATGTCAAATCAACGTGTGCAACCGTTGCTGGCCTGCTTTCCTACGGATTGGAGGATTTTGCGTTCTTCTTGGACCAATATGACCGCAATGCCGCTTTTTCCGCCTTGTTGAGCTCGCCTTTTTCAGGGATTCGCAATTTCTGGCCGCGATAGATTACGTCAGGATTCTTGATTTGATCCCTGTTGCCTTGCCAGATTTTTGGCCACAAGAAAGCGTTGTCATAAATCTTCGGTTTCTTCGCGATGTTCCACAGGCAGTCTCTGTCCCGTGCCCACGTTCCCACGGTGTAAGTCTTTGCAGCCTGCCCGGCTTCCAGAGTCGTCTGGATTGTCTTTTTGAGCGCATCGAGTTTTGACTGATCATCCTGGATCCGTTTCGCGAACTTATCCATAGCACTCAGGGGGCTCAGCTTCGCCATGTCGAGCCACGCCTGGGCTGAATCGACATCGGCCTTTCTCGACCACAGCTCCTGATTCGAGAGCCTGGACAAATCATTGATGAGGCTTTCAACCTTCTCGAGCAACGCTGTGAACGGAGCTTCCTGGCTTCCGACCAGCGCAGCAAGCTCATCGGAACACTGCTTTACCGCTGCCGTTTTGTCATCGTCTTGTTTCTTGAGATTTGCAACTTCGTTTTGTGTTGCCGTCAACTTGCTCTTGAGGCTGTCTCGTTTGGTCGTCATCTCGGTAATTTGCTTCTGCCACTCATCCTTCGTCATTTCCTGCGAGAATGCAACAACCGAAACGATGAATACAACGAGGACAACCAGACTGATTCGATTCCTGAAATTCATTGTTGGGTCTCCTTCATCGGGGTTAAGTTCTCGCTACTTTGCTTTGAGACGCTGCTGAACTGCATCCTTGTCCTTCATGCACTGCGCGAGTTGTGCGTCCTTGTCAGCAATAGATTTCTGTAATGCAGCTTTTTGGGATTCTGCGGCGGAGATTTGATTCTGGAGTGACGTGACCTCGGCTTTAAGATCTTCTAATTGTTTCAGTTCCTGGTCGGACGGCTTGCTGCTGCAGCTCGTCAAAACCATCGCCATCATCGCACATCCAATGAGCGTGAAAGCTATTGGCTTCTTCATGTGAGCTTCTCCTTACGTACGTGAAGTAAACATTGCTTCATCTACAGGACCAACTGTAAGCAGTATAACGAATTGAGCCAAAAAAGTCAAGGTAATGTGGAGATTAAACAACCCAAGGCCACTACGAACAACAGTACTTTCCTTTCCCCGGGGTGCGGCTATGCGTAGGGCTTTACAACCTGTTTGATTCGGGCTCGGTTGCGGTGAACAGTTGCCGCTGAGTGCGTCAGCGGCGTTTAATGCGACAGCGGTGACAAAAATCACATACCGAGATTCCACGGCAGCGCGGACCCTTTGCTCCATTCTCCCGCGCCAAAGCGGCTAAAGAAGACCGCGATCTGCGAGGCTGGTAAATGTACTGCCTGCAACAATGATGTGATCGTGTACGGGAATCCCGAGGATCTTGCCCGATTCGACAAGCTGTCTGGTAATGGCAACGTCTTCCTGGCTCGGTTCGCTGTTTCCGCTGGGATGATTGTGAATGAAGATGACGGTGGCGGCACTCTGTTTCAACGCTTCCTGAAAACATTCTCTTGGATGAACCAGGGATGAATTGAGGGTTCCGCTCGTGATCCTGCAGTCTGCGATGAGTCGATTTGCTGAAGTCAACAGGAGG
>DATDNS010000622.1:0-2265 GCA_036518155.1 Bacteroidota bacterium | reverse complement strand
AGGGCGAATCCTTGCCCAAAAGCTGATCGCTGGTGGTGCCAAGGTCGATATTGGCCGAAAGGTTCACGTTGCGAAAATTGTATCCAAGTCTTGTCAGGATTGCATCATCCTGTCGTTTGAACGTCGGGTTTTCGAGCACATCCTGCTGCGTCATCCGACGGACAGAGACGGATACAAAATCCGACCAGCCGATGCCTGCCTGGTAGAGACCGTTGCGCGGGGCATTGACGCGGATGGTATCGGCGGAAAGCACCTGGACGGAGTCCCTGGTGAGATTGCGGCGATCCTGACTGGCAAACGCCTGGAAATTCAGGTTGCGTATCGGTTGCAGATTGACGCTGGCTGAGTAGAAATCCACGTCCCGGTAGTAGCCGCCAAAATCCGTCCCGGCGTGAACGTACCGTGCATCATACGCAATCCACGGCCGGCTCCCGTTGAAACGCGCCGAGTAGGCAGCATCCCGTTTCCCGTCCTTGGCACTCGTCCCGTATTCGAGGTCCAGGTTGCTTCCTGCCATTGGCGAAACGAGGGCCCGCACGGTTGTGATGTCGCTTGAAAATTGCTCCCGCTTTCTCAGATAGTTGATGCCCAGGGTGGCATTGTTGTAGACGTCGTAGTTCAAAAATCCCCCGGCTTCTCGTTGCGATGGCACGTACCAGCGGGTTTCATTGAAGAATCCACCGAAGGACAGATTACCCACCGTTGCACGCCCTCCGGCACCTGTGGCATACCGCCCCACCTCGGTGAGTGTTGAAAGCGAGTAGTTAAGGTCTCCCCCGAAGACATCAAATTCCTTTGTGTGGTACGACAAGCGGTATTCATCGCGCTGACCCAGGATCGATGCGGTTTGTGTTTCCGGTCCGCGAAAAAGGAATTCAAGCCGGTCTGTCTCTTTCTCATTCAGGCTTCCGTAGCCGGACACCTCACCCTGCGCTGCAAATTTACCGTCCTGCCCGACTTCCCTCACTTTTGCGTGCACGGTGTATTCGTGATACTGTTCATCCACCCTGCTCGACCGGGGAACAACCTCAACGACGCTCGATACTTTGGATCTTACCGTCGTATCGTTGGCGAAAATTGCTTCCAACTCCAGGGTGTGGTTGATCCTTCCCAGCGTCGGATCTGTACTGACACCGGCCTGCACCTGTCGCGTCTCGCGGGGACTCAAATGCAGGAGCGAGGAATCCGACTTCACCACGAAATTCTGCGAGCTCCTGAATCGAAGCATCACTGCCGCCGGCGAATTTCCTTTGTTGGTGAGCAGAAAGTCAGTCTTGAATGTGGACCCGGTGACCGCAAATCGCGGCGCATTCAGAAGCTTGAGCTCCAATTCGACCACCGGAGCAACGACGACAACAATCGTTCCCGTCGCTTCGTGGTGCGCAGGTAGTTCCGTTTGTATGGTATACCTTATCGTGTAGGTTCGTGCAGGAGCATCTGACGGAATGGAGAACGAAACGAGCCGGACATCACTTTCGGAAGGCTGAAGTTCGAAGGGAAAGTCTCTGGCGACGACCTTCCACCCCTGCGGAAGAACAAGCTGCGATTGATACTGTCTCTTTTGGACAGCGGTATTGGTGACTTTGATTCCGACTGCTGCAACAGTTCCCGGCCTTGACTCTAACGGAGCCGAACTTGCGGGACGCACCTCCTCTTCCCCTTGTTGGCGTGCAAAAGCGAGGGGCACTGCAGCACTAAGAAAACAGATGACAAAAAAAATCCGGCCGATGAGGACCGGATATCGTGTGTCCATGGCACAATATTCTTTCTCAAAACTTCAGAGTGTACTGCGCACCAAACACTCCGTCGTCCCCGCCCGCATCGACCACGACGAGGGCCTTGTACGACCCCTTGGCAACACTGCTGACGTCAATCAACTGTCGAACAGAAGTGCCAGGATACATACGGTACCTGACTCCGGAGAACTTGCCGAGCGATACGCCCCGGTCATTGAGGAGTTCAACGTACATTTCGGGGCGCATTCCGAGGTCGCCGGTGTTCTCGATGTCTATTTGAAGCGCTTTTTTGCCGTCTGCCTTCGTTACAATCGTCGCACCGACAAAGCGTACCATCTTTGTTCCTGTCTTGGCTATCGTCGTCGCGATTTGTATTCCGTACCGAATGGTTTGCATGATGCCCATCTGTGCTTTCTTGTCTTTCTGAGGCAGCGCAGATTCGGCCGATCCTTTCTGAATCCCTTCCACCATCAGCATACTCCAATACGTACCGACGAGTTTTCGATTCTGGCTTTCCTGCGGTATCGAC
>DATDNS010000621.1:0-4506 GCA_036518155.1 Bacteroidota bacterium | reverse complement strand
GAGCTGAAAAAATACAAGACGTGGGATGGAAAACCCGTCCAACTTGTCGACTACGAAAGAAAAGGGGACTACAGCCTTCTGTTTACCACCACCGACGGCCGACTTGTGGACACGAGGGACCTCTATTTCAACCTGAGCAATACAACGGCGAACGTAACACTTACCGGAACCGATGAGTTCGAAATTGCCGCCACGCTTCCTGCTGCAAACGGCGGCGAGATTATCAAACGGTTCAAATTCAGGAATGGCGAGTATGGGTTCAAATCTGATATCGAGCTTAAAGACATGCAGGGCGTCGTTTCGAATTTTGAATACCAGATCGTTTGGGAAAGCGGGTTAAGATACGCCGAACACAACAGCGTCGATGAGTCTGGCTTTGCAGGCTCGTATCTCTATTCAGGAAAAGAACTTACAGAGATTGATGCATCCAAAGTCGATGAAGTGGCACAAAAAGACATTTCGGGCGTGGTGGATTGGGTCGGCATGCGCACAAAGTACTTCGGGTTGGCGCTCATCCCGGAAACCGGCACCTCCGATGGAGCCTATCTAGAAGGACACCGTAAAGCAATGCCTGACAACGGAGTCTACGAGTCGTATTCGATCGCTCTGAAGATGCCATTTAGGGAGGGGGTGGATGAAAAGAGGTCTGTGAACGTCTTCCTTGGACCCATGGATCACACGATTCTCAAATCCTACGGGGTAGGACTGGAAGGAATGATGAGCCTGGGGTGGGCATTTATCGTGAGGCCCATATCGGAGTATATCATGCTTCCACTCTTCGGGTTTCTGCATTTGGTGATACCGAACTGGGGACTCGTGATCATTGTCTTTTCGGTTCTCATCAAGATTGTACTCCACCCGTTGACGAAAAGCAGCATGAAGTCGATGAAAAAAATGCAGGCTCTTCAGCCGCTGATGGACGAAATCAAAGAAAAATACAAAGACGATCCGCAGAAAATGAACTCCGCGGTGATGAATCTCTACAAAGAATACGGGGTCAATCCCGCCGGGGGATGCCTGCCAATGTTGCTCCAGATGCCCATCCTGTATGCGCTGTACATGGTGTTTCGATCGGCAATACAGTTGCGACAAGCGAGTTTCGTCTGGTGGATCAACGACCTTTCAATTCCCGACGTGATTTACAGCTTGCCATTTCACCTTCCGGTCTTTGGGGTAAAAGACATCAGCGGCCTCGCTGTGTTCATGGGGATCACCATGTTTGTGCAGCAAAAAATGTCGGTCAAGGATCCACGCCAGAAAATGATGGTTTGGATGATGCCGATCATGTGGGTTCTGCTGTTCATGAGCTTCCCGTCCGGACTCAATCTGTACTATACAACCTTCAACATTCTGGCCATCGCGCAACAGATGTATATCAACAAACAGGGTGAGGGTGAACCGCTGAGAAAGGTTGAACCCAAGAAGAAACGGGTGGGGGGAATCTTCCGCAACATCCCGAACGACTTCTCGAAGCTGACCCGAAAGAAATAGCGTTCCACACACAATGCGATGAAAGACGCCCTCGCGATTGCATCAACAGGGCTTCTTCATTTCAGGGGGCGGTTGTGAAACCAGCGTAGGTTTAGTACATTTGTCCAATAAGTATGAGAACAGCTGGAGACACAATTGCGGCGATCGCCACGCCATTGGGTGAGGGTGGGATTTCCGTCATAAGAATAAGTGGGGATCTGGCAACGACCATTGCCGGCGAGGTTTTCCGCGGAAAGACGGACTTGAAATCTGCCACAAGTCACACGGCGCACTTTGGCCGGGTGGTCGACAGCGGGGGGAACACAATCGACGAAGTTGTTGCGACGGTATTTCTGGAGCCGAATTCATACACGGGAGAAAACACCGTAGAAATCAGCTGTCACGGCGGCGTTCACGTAACGAAGAGGATTTTGGAGCTGATTCTGGGAAGCGGAGCCAGGCACGCAGAACCGGGTGAGTTCACAAAAAGGTCGTTTTTGAATGGGAAGATTGACCTTTCTCAGGCGGAGGCCGTTGCCGACCTCATTCGTGCGCGTTCTGACATGGCGCATCGAGCGTCCGTGCGGCAGCTTGAGGGCACGTTGTCGGAAAGAATCCGGGGACTAAGATCCGGACTCATTGACTCAGTTGGATTATTGGAGCTGGAATTGGACTTCGTCGAGGAAAATCTCGAATTCGTCAACAAACAAAGGTTTCAGCGCCGCATAGAAGATACGAACAGCGAAATTGATCGACTCCTTGAGACCTTCAGCGCAGGACGAATCTACAGGGAAGGTATAAAGATAGTCATCGCAGGCCCGCCAAATGCCGGTAAATCGAGCCTTATGAACGCTCTCCTTGAATCAAACCGGGCGATCGTGACCGACATCCCGGGAACCACCAGAGACACCATCGAGGAGGGTGTAAATATTGGAGGGGTAATGATCAGGCTTGTTGATACTGCGGGACTGAGAGAAACAGAGGACACGATAGAGCGAGAAGGCATCACGAGGACCGAGAAAGAAGCTCTTAACAGTGACATTGTTGTCTTGGTGCTTGACGCTTCCAAACCAATGGACGGGTCGGAAAGAGACAAAGTCGAAGAATTCCTGGCAAATCTCAACCGACGATCCGCAAAGACTGTGATCGTTCTCAACAAATGCGACCTTCCGACGAAGATATCACGCGATAGTCTTGGCTCGCTTGGTCGTCCGGAATATCGATTCGGAGTTGTCGAATTGTCCGCAAAAACAGGGGTTGGTTTGAAAGCACTTCAGCAGGCGGTGTTGGACGCGGCGTTTTCCGGAAAAACGGACGGATTTGCCGAGGAACCAACGGTGACAAACATCAGGCATTTCGAAGCACTGCGGCGGACAAAAGAAAGCCTGGACCTGGCCTTGGAGTCTCTACGGAACGGCCAGAGCAGCGAATTTGCGGCCGTAGACCTTCGGAGTGCCCTTGACTCCCTCGGCGAAATCACAGGAGAGGTCACGTCGGAAGAAATTCTCAACAATATCTTTTCAAAGTTCTGCATAGGTAAGTAGAGGGGGATGTTTCACGTGAAACAAATGAAGGGTTGGTTCTCATGAGCCGCGATTTAAGACAGCGGTATGACGTCATTGTGGCCGGCGGCGGGCACGCCGGCATTGAAGCTTCTCTTGCTGCTGCGAGAATGGGTTGTAGCGTGCTTCTTGTGACCATGGATAAACGGGCGATCGGCAGGATGTCGTGTAATCCTGCGATCGGAGGGACGGCGAAGGGGCATCTTGTCCGCGAAATTGATGCGCTTGGCGGCGAAATGGGCAAGATTGCCGATACCACGGGAATTCAGTTCAAGATGCTTAACAAATCAAAGGGCCCCGCAGTCTGGTCACCGCGATGCCAGAGTGATAGGAATTGGTATTCCGTTGAGGCAGCGCGGAGAATAGAGTCCCAGGAGGGTCTGGATATCCTTGAAGACTCGGTCGTGGATATCCGCGTTCAAGAAGGCGGCAAAAGGAGCGTTGGGAAAATTACGGCTATCGTCACGGCAGGCGGGACAAGCATAGCCTGCGGCGCTTTTGTTCTAAGCGCGGGGACATTCTTGCGGGGCTTGCTGCATACCGGGCTGCAGAACCGGCCCGGCGGCCGGTATGGCGAAGCCGCCGCGTCCGGCATTACTGAGAATCTACAGAAACTCGGATTTATAAGTGGCCGGCTGAAAACGGGGACGCCTCCCCGGATTGATATCGGAAGCATAGATTTTTCCAAAGTTGAAGAACAGCACAGCGATGACCCGCCACAGCCGTTTTCATTTCAGACCACGAGCATTACCAACAGGCTCGTGCCGATGTTCCTCACCTACACCAACGAGACGACACACAACGCACTTCGCAAAGGATTCGACCGGTCTCCAATGTTCACCGGTCGCATCAAAGGACGTGGTCCACGCTACTGTCCGTCGATAGAGGACAAAATCGTCAGATTCGAGGAGAAGGACCGGCACCAGATTTTCCTGGAACCGGAAGGATATGACACGAATGTTGTGTATGTCAACGGCTTCTCAACGAGTCTCCCCGAGGATGTCCAGTACGAAGGTCTTCGGACGATCGCAGGTCTTGAAAAGGTCAAGCTGTTAAGGCCCGGATATGCCGTTGAGTACGATTACTTCCCCCCTCACCAGGTAAGCCTGACACTCGAGACAAAACTTGTGGAGGGATTGTTCTTTGCCGGTCAAATAAACGGTACATCCGGTTACGAGGAAGCCGCCGGGCAAGGGTTGATAGCCGGCATCAACGCTGCCTTTCGCGCGAAGGCGCAGGATGATGCGTTCGTCCTTAAGAGGTCGGACGCATACATCGGAGTGCTGATCGACGATCTCGTAAACAAGAGCACCGACGAACCATACCGAATGTTCACCTCGAGGGCTGAGCACAGGCTTCTGTTGAGGCAGGATAACGCCGATCGCAGACTCATGGCGCTTGGGTTCCGACTGGGTCTCGTTTCTGAAGGATCATACAATCTGCTTTGCAGGAAGGAGAAGTTTGTTAAGGACGG
>DATDNS010000620.1:0-2939 GCA_036518155.1 Bacteroidota bacterium | reverse complement strand
GGCCTGAGTTCGACGACGGTCGCCCGCGTCGCCAGATGGGTCAAGAAGGGTACGGGCGGCTATCGGCTCATGCTGCGCCGGAAGGGCGTCTTGCGTTCATAATTTTTTTTTGTTGCAACACTTTATTACACTAAAGTATGCTCTCTACAAACGGTCGCTTGAAGCTTGCCATTCAACGGGAGGGACGGATTACGGAGGAGTCTGTTTCACTCCTCCGGGCCACGGGTTTGGATTTCGACATCCGTTCGAGGGCCTTGTTTTCCCCCTGCAGGAACTTTGCTCTCGACATCCTCGCTGTCCGGGACGATGACATCCCCGAGTATGTTCAGGACTGCGTGAGTGAATTTGGCATTGTCGGTGAAAACATCGTCGTGGAAAAAGGGGCAACAGTTGAGGTCGTGGAACACCTTGGGTTCGGGAAATGCCAGCTCGCAATTTGCGCACCAAAGCTTGGTCCCATAAGGGATCTTGAGACTTTGCGTGGAAAAAGGGTCGCCACGTCGTATCCGAAGACAGTCAGAGAGTTCTTGCAGCGGAACAAGATCACAGCTCAGATTGTGGAGATAAGCGGATCGGTCGAAATCACACCCGCTCTCGATGTTGCCGACGCGACGTGCGATATCATCTCTACGGGCAGCACGGCGCGAATCAACGGTCTTGAGGTGATTCACACGATAATGACGTCGGAGGCGGTGCTGATCGCAAATCCGAACGGGCTGAAGTCGCCGCAGAAGAGGCGCGAGTGCGACCAGTTGCTGACACGTTTTCGGAGCGTCTTGAATGCGCGTGGCAAGAAATATCTGATGATGAATGCCCCGGCCTCTGCCGTTGAAACAATACGAAAACTTGTGCCGGGGATGCACAGCCCGACAGTCGTTCACCTGGCGCAACCCAACATGGTTGCGATTCACTCCGTCGTTGCGGAAAACATATTCTGGGAGGTCATGGAAAAACTGAAGGAAGCCGGAGCGTCGGATATCATAGCCGTGAACATTGAAAAAATCATAGCATAATTCGATGAGACAATTCAAACAGGGTGACTTGTCCTCCGCCGACATTGCTCGTTTGCTTCGACGTGAAGGATCTGATATCGCTGATGTTCTTCCGGTCGCGAAGTCGATTCTCCGGGAGGTCGAAGCAGGGAAGGATCTGGCTCTTCGTGATCTTACACGAAAACTTGACAGGGCTGTACTCTCGTCGCTGTCGGTTTCGGAAGAAGAATTCGAGCGTGCCGAAGAAGGGTTGTCACCCCGGACGAAAGAAGCCATCCTCGACGCACGAACGTCGCTAAGAGCGTTCCACCGACCGCAAGTGCCTCACGCAGTCGAAGTGGAAACCAGGCCCGGAGTCAAGTGCCGCCTCCTCTGGCGACCCGTTCAGCGGGTGGGGATCTATATCCCGGGCGGTTCTGCTCCACTTGTTTCCACCGTGCTGATGGTTGGAATCCCGGCGGTCATAGCCGGCTGCGACGATATCGTCTTCTGTACTCCGCCCAATCAGGATGGCGGGGTCACACCGGAAATTCTTTTTGCGGTGAAATCTCTTGGGTTGAAAAAAGTCTTCAAGGTGGGCGGTGCCCAGGCTATTGCCGCAATGGCACTCGGTACCGAATCCATACCCAAGGTGGGGAAGATTTTCGGTCCAGGCAATCGTTATGTCACGGCAATGAAGTCCATTGTCGCACAGCCACCGTATAATGTTGCCATCGATATGCTCGCAGGACCGTCGGAGCTCCTTATCATCGCGGATGAGACTGCAGACCCGCGATGGGTCGCGGCGGATTTGCTTTCACAAGCCGAACACGGGACCGACTCCGCAGTTGTCCTTGTGGCGAGTTCCGAGGGACTTTTCGCAAAAGTCCAGAAGGAATTGGATATTCAGTTGACCAAACTCCCACGCCAGGCGATGGCTGCACGATCGCTGGAAAACGGTTTCATGCTCCTCGTCAGTGATCTTCAGGAGGCGCTTGCATTCTCGAACTCATATGCCCCGGAGCATCTGATCCTTGCCGTTAAAGATCCCGATACGTTGGCGTCCGGTATTGTCAGTGCTGGTTCCGTCTTCCTTGGTTCGCTGAGCTCGGTCGTCTTCGGCGATTACGCATCAGGGACAAACCACACCCTGCCGACAGGAGGGCTTGCAGTATCCTTCGGTGGTCTCACTGTTCGGGATTTCATGAAATCAATGTTCTTCCAGTCGATCACTCCGGAAGGGCTGGCCGCTTTATCGCCGACTGTAAAGACTCTTGCCAGGGCCGAACAACTTGAGGGGCATGCCAGAGCCGTGGAAATCAGGGAGATGAGCAGTGATTGACAACCTTGTCCGGCAACATTTACGCGGTTTCAAGCCGTACACTTCTGCACGCAGTGAAGTACAGCAGGCAACGATTCTTCTCGACGCAAATGAACTTACGCTCGGGAGCCCGGTTCGCATCGATGGAATTTCTCTTAACCGGTATCCTGATCCATACCAGAATGAGCTGCGGAATCTCCTCGCCAAACGGACAGGCGTGTCGCTGGATCAGGTGTTTGTCGGCGCCGGGTCGGATGAAATCATTGACTTGCTCATACGACTCTTCTGCGAACCGTCAAAGGACTCAATTGCAATTGCCGAACCGACGTACGGTGTGTATCGTGTCGCGGCCAATGTCAGCGGCGTTGAGTCGATTGCGATCGGGCTTGACGATGAGTTTCAACTGGATGTTCAAAAGGTCCTGGAATCTTTGAAACCGGCAACGAAGATTATCTTTCTCTGTTCGCCAAACAATCCGACGGGAAACCTATTGAACCGCGAAAGCATCATTTCAATCTGCAAAGCAACGCAGGCCATCGTTGTCGTCGACCAGGCTTACATTGAATTCGCTGAATCTTCAGGGGACATAACGGACGAAATAAATCGTTACAACAATCTCGTGATCTTGAGAACCTTATCGAAAGGCT
>DATDNS010000619.1:0-3349 GCA_036518155.1 Bacteroidota bacterium | reverse complement strand
CGTACAAACTGAACTTTTGCGACAGATAGCCGATCCGTTTGCGAACATCCTCTATTTGCTTCTTGACGTCAAAACCGAGAACTGAGAGTTTGCCCGCAGTTGGTTTGGTAATGCCGCAGAGCATCCTGATCGTCGTGGTTTTTCCCGCTCCGTCCGGTCCGACGAGCGCGAACATTTCGCCCTTCCGTACTTCCAGAGAAAGATTGTCCACGGCGGTGATTTCGCCGAACTTTTTCGTAACCGACTGAATTGTTATTGCATCCACGGTATTTGACTCTGACTGCTGCATCCGATTCTCACTTACGATGAGTGCCGTTTGTTGTTCTTCGTTATTGAAATCGAAACACTAATGAACATACGCATCCGCAGGCATGCCGGCTTTGAGGGCCCCTTCCCTGTTGTCCACTTCAAGCTTCACACCGAAGACGAGTTTGGTCCTGTCCTCTTTTGTCTGGACATTCTTCGGCGTGAATTCCGCGATCGGTGAGATGTAAATGACCCGCCCCGGGTAGCTCTTATCGGGATATGTATCGATGACGATGTCTGCGGGGGCGTTCAATTTCACTTTGCCAAGCTCGCTATCGCTCACGTAAATCATCAAATTGAGTGTCTCAAGCTGTGAAATGGTGACGATGGTCGAGCCGATGCCCACCAGTTCTCCGATTTCGACGGGTTTGTTTGTTACCGTCCCGGCCACGGGCGCAAGAATGCATGCATCGTTGATTTGTTTTCGGAGAAGGTCTGCACTCGCTTTGGCCTGATCGAGTCGTGCCTTTGCCGCCGCCAGGTCTTCCGGACGGGCGAAGCGTTCCATTTTTTTCAGGTTTTCTCTCGCGGAATTAAGCTGAGCCTTTGTAATTGTGTAGCGTGATTCCGCATCGTCATACTGTTTCTTCGTAATACTTTTTGAGGCGTAGAGCTCTTTCATGCGATTGTAGTCTTCGGCGGCATTCTTTGCGCTTGATTCCAGTTGTTTCAGTGCATCGTGTGCCTGTTGCACGTCCTCGGACCTCGCGCCATTCACCAGCAATTGATACTGCGCCTCGGCAAGCGCCACTCCCGCTTGTGCTTGCCTCCACTGAATTTCCTGCGTCGAGTGGTCGAGAATCGCGAGCGTGTCTCCGCGCTTCACCTGGCTCCCTTCGTCGACGAACAGAGTTTCGACCTGGCCCGGCACCTTGGCTGAGACTTTGACCTCGATTGCTTCGAGCGTGCCGCTGGCCTCAATGGTTCCTTTGTGTCCATTGCCGCAGCCCATCAGGCCTATTGAAAAAAGAACAAGGACGAACGCTGTGGATTTCATGCTCTACTTACCTTTCTGTCAAAGTGGCCATTGATTGTTCAAAGAGATGCGAGTTCTTTCTAGCTTCCTCCGTCATCGCACCTTCAAAAATGATCGTGAAAATTCCCCGTAACGCTCCCGCCGCGGAAAAAGAATGCTGGGCGAGTGTTTGCGGATTGACAATGCCTTGCACCGCGCTGACAAATACAAGGATGAAAAGCTCGATATCGAGATCTTTTCGGAACACTCCTTCTTGCTGCGCCTGAACAAACATTTTCTGCACGCTCGTGAGGATCCTTTGCCGTCGGAAGTCATCGATCTCTTTCCACAGCTGCGGTGTGAAACGCTGCAGATCGAACAGGAATTGCTTGCTCATGATGCTGATCTGGTGACCGATGATCGCAAGAAGCTCCGGCGCCTTTTCCACGAACGGCTTGTCCGAGTTGACGACCTTCTCGACGCGCGCGCGAACACCGTTCATCATTGTGTGGACGATCGTCTTCAGGAGATCCTCTTTGCTTGGAAAGAACTTGTACATCGTCTTCTTGCTCATACCAAGCTCGGCAGCAACTTCGTCGAGTGTCACTTTGGAAATTCCGCTTTCCATGAATTGCCTGGAAGCGACTTCGACAATTCGCTGTTTGTCTTCTAAGTCCGCCATGCAAACACCTCTTGTGGAAACTTTTATCGTATTTTGCGTTTCCGGAATTGCCAAAAAGAAGCCGAGAATCTAATCATCGGCTCATCTTCGTTTCAATCGGGAAACTTTAATCGTTTCTTACGTTTCCAAGATAATACAGTTTTAATTGGCTGTCAAGAGAAAAGTTGTTCCAGGATTGATATTTTGAAGCGGCGGTTTCTGCAAGATCCTAGGCCAGTATTGCTACCATTTTCTCTTGCATCGGCTCGCCGGTGACAATGACTTCGTTGTCCTTCGAAATATAGACGTCGATTTCGCTCCGGACGCCGAACTTGTCGCGCAAATAGATGCCCGGTTCAATGGAAAATGATGTCTGGGGAATGATGCGGCGCTCGTCGTGGGTCTCAAGATTGTCCATGTTTGCGCCATTCCCGTGAATCACCTCGCCGATGGAATGCCCCGTCCGGTGGATGAAATCGGCTCCATGCCCTTTGGCGGTAATGTACTTTCGGGCTGCATCATCAACCTGGTATCCACTGATTTGCTTCTTCTTCGCAAACGAGTCGCGCACAAAATTCAGTGCTGCGTCTCTTCCACCCCGCACGATTTGGAATATCTTCTCATATTCGTCGGGGACGCTCGTACCAATGAATCCCATCCACGTGATATCTGCGTACACAGAGCGGGGTTTGTTTTTCTTCGCCCAGAGGTCAAGAAGTACCAGATCCCCCTTTTTCAACGGAGTATTGATCTCTTTCGTCGGCTCATAGTGCGGATTGGCCGCATTTGCATTGACCGAACAGTTAGGTGCATCCTCCGTCGTGATGCCGCGTTTCTTGAACTCCGAAAGCATGAATTGCTGCACGTCATACTCAGTAATTGATGAATTCGATGTGATCCGGCCCCTGATGAAGCCGAAAGTTTCGGTGACAACCTGCCGCAAATGGTGCGCGGTCTCGAGATTATCCTTCAATTGTTCTTCGTCCCAGCGAGCCTCAAAATATTGGACCAGATTAGCCGAGGACACGACTTTCACACCCGCCTTCTTGACCAATTCCACTGCCCCGGCGTCTACCGTGGACACGTAGGGAATTGCACACTGCGGGGAATATTCCATAGCGACTGTCTTCGCACCTTTCATGATCTTCTTTAGCCCATCGCTCAGCGATTTCCAGCTCAGATAAACGGTCTTCTCGCCCGGAAGCGTGTCGAGATTCCATTCCTCAATGCGATGTACGAGCTTCCGCGGAGTTCCTTTCTTCGGAATGAAATAGAAGTACCGTCGTGTGCACATGATATGCGGCGGGAGTGCGAGGATACGGGTGGCGAAGACATTCGATCCCCGAAAATTGTAGAGAAGCCACCCGTCAATCTTTTCTTTCTTAAGGATTTCCTGGATGCCGGAGATCATGGCTGCGTAGTCTTTG
>DATDNS010000618.1:0-10716 GCA_036518155.1 Bacteroidota bacterium | reverse complement strand
ATACGCGATGACGACGTGCAAAGACTGCGGAAATCGCTCAAGACAAAACTCGATTTGGAGATGGCAACGACGGATGAGATTATCGGCATTGCACTCGATATCAGACCGGACCTCGTCACGCTTGTACCGGAAAAACGGCGTGAGTTGACCACCGAAGGAGGGCTCGATGTTGTCGGACAACAATCGCGCCTGGCTTCAGTGATGAGGTCTTTCCATAACAAGAACATTGCCGTCAGTCTCTTCGTCGACCCCGATCAGCCGCAACTCGAAGCGTCGAAAGAAATCGGTGCTGACATGGTCGAGCTCCACACGGGAGAATATGCCAACGCGCGAACGGAAACCGAATCACGCGAGCAGCTTGCCAGGATTCAGGCCATGGCCAAACTCGGCAAATCGCTTGGGATGATCGTCAATGGTGGACACGGGCTTGATTACAAAAATGTTTCGGCGGTGGCTGCTATTCCGGAGATCCACGAACTCAGTATCGGTCACGCCGTGATTACGCGGGCAATCTACGTTGGACTTGCAACAGCTGTCAAAGAAATGTTTCGGTTGGTGGTCGGACGTTAAGGAATGCAGACTCCCATTTTCATCTTCGTACCGGCGGACATTCGTGACTACGCTGAAGGACAAGCCCGGGAGATATCAAGCCTTGAATTTTTCCCCTTTTAACGCCAGATCGAGAATCCTCTGATTCTCCAATCCGACTTCTCCTGCAATTGAAGGAATCGCTCCTTCAAGAATACACTTCGAGAAATGGGTAATCTCTTCCACGTAGAGGTTTGGGACCTCGATTAGTTCTCTCTGGGTGTTTGCACTTTTGCCTTTCGCGCCCGTGAAGATCTCAAGGGGAATCACCCTGCTCCCCAGAGTAAAATCCAGTGCAGAAAGCGTGCCTTCCGTCCCAATAATCTCTATCAAGGAGCGCCTGATCGGTGCCGCGTACGAACAATAAATCGAGGCAAGAGCCTTATTCGAAAACTTCAGCAGTACTTCTGCGGTGGATTCTGTTCTCGTTTTCGTCGGGGCTGGTTCAAGATGACTTTTGACGGAAAGAATTTCTCCGCCAAGGAGAAACCGTAATGTATCAAGACAGTGAACGCCAATATCGAAAAGGGGTCCGCCACCCGCGATTTTCATGTCGTGCAGCCACGCTCTTTGGCTCATGCGCCCGTCGTAAATGAATTCCGTCTTCGCAAAGGTCACGTGACCGATGATACCCGATTCAATGACTTCCTTCATTCGCCGAACCAGCGGCGAAAAGCGGATCATATGGCCGACCATCAATCGTACGCCGTGATCCCGGCACGCTTTGACCATTCTTGAAGCTTCTGCGACACTGAGAGCCATCGGCTTTTCAACCAATACGTGCTTCTTTTCCTTTGCCGCGGCAATCGTCTCCGGGCAGTGCTGTGAATTTGCCGATACAATGAAGACCGCATCAACGTCCTGATGCCCTGCAAGTTCTTCTGCCGAGTCGAATGCGAGCGGAATGTCAAATTCCTTTGCCTTTTTGCTTGCCGCCACCGCTGAGCGTTTTTGGATAGCGACAAGTTCGGAGTTGCGTGATGCCCGGATCGCAGGGGCAATTGCCCGTTCGGCAAACGCCCCGAATCCTATTATTCCATAACGGACTTTTCTCTGTTTCGTGTCGACCATGGTGTGGTGAACGTACTCAAGTTTCTTTTATTACGCAACGCGCCACCGATTGAATTCCTTCTGCAATTTCTCTATTTTCAATCACGGGATCGACGCCGACGCTGCGGCGACTCATTGTTCAATAACAGAAATTTCATACCCGGCCTCTTATGAAGAAGACACCCCTGTCACTTGCAACGCGTGCCATACACGGCGACAAACTCTATGCGTACAAAGGACCCGTCTCGCTGCCGATTTATCAGACGACGAACTATCGGTTTGATTCTTCGGAGGATGCTGTTCGCTATGCCAAAGGTGACTCGTCGGTCTATGTGTATACCCGGTATCACAATCCCACGGTCCACGACGTGGAAACAAAACTTGCGTTGATGGAGGGAGCCGAGTCCGCCGCGCTCTTTTCGTCGGGAATGGCAGCGATCACGACAGCGCTCCTCGCCATTACGAAATCCGGTGATGAGATCATCAGCACCCCGGCATTGTACGGAGGTACCTACCGGTTCTTTCGGGATGAATTGCCCAAGCAGCACATTACCGTGCATTTCATCGATGCTGCAAACCTTTCCCAGATATCCAGGCTTGCATCCAACAAAACAACTGTTGTCTATTTCGAGACGCCGACGAATCCGACGCTCGCTCTTGTCGATATTGCTGAACTTGTACGTCAGACCCGGATTGCTGAAAAGAGAATCGGCAAGAAAATCACCGTGATGATCGACAACACGTTCGCATCCATTCTCAACCAGGATCCGTTTCCACTCGGCGTCGACGTGGTCACAGAAAGCGCCACGAAATATCTTGGAGGGCACAGCGATGTCATGGCCGGCGCCGTACTCGGCAAAGCGGAGTACCTTGCAAAAGTGAAAGCTCTTGCAAAGCATTACGGCGGCTGCGCAGATCCTTTTGCGGCGTATCTCCTCTTCAGGAGCCTCAAGACATTTGAACTCCGAGTGGGACGTCAGAATAAGAATGCCCTTGCCCTTGCCAAAGCGCTTGAGAAGAACAAACGGGTGAATCGCGTGCTCTACCCCGGTCTTCCTTCACACCCGCAGCACAACCTGGCGAAGAAACAGATGTCGGGATTCGGCGGAATGGTGACGATCGAAGTACGGCCGTCGAAGAAACTCACTCCAGTCGAAGCAGCTGCAAAGGTCTGCGATAACCTCAAGATTGCCGTGAATGCTATGTCTCTCGGAGGCGTGGAGACTCTTGTCAGCATTCCGGTCTATTCATCGCACGTTTTTATGACCGATGAAGAACTGAAGCGACACGGCGTCACTCCGGGGATGATACGGATTTCTGTCGGCGTGGAAGGAATTGAAGACATTATTGCAGATTTCGAAGAAGCGCTGGCAACGATATAGGCCGGCCGGGTTCCGAAGATTCAACCTGTGGCTTTCCTTCCTCCCTTTCCGTTGAGGGAATAGCTCAAAGCAATTCCTTCAAGACGCCGAGCAGGTTGTCTACGTGCTTGTCGACCTCGCCTGCCGCGTCTGTGGGCAATTCCCCGAAGCGTTTCAATCCTTTCGACTTGCTGTCCCGTAAGACGGCCCAGAGATGCACCACCCTCGACCTTACGAGTTGTGTCTCGGAGAAGACATTGGGCTCAAGATGAAGTGTATGAAACATTTCATCGTTGAGCTCTCTGAGTCTGGAAATTGTCGAAAGGATCTTCTCCCGGGTGGCGCTGTCAAGACTCTCGGTCACATTCTGGCTTGACCTCTTCCGTTCTTTCTTCATCAGCACTTTTTCGATCTCGTCAAGGGAATCCTCAACAATCCTGGCAGTAACGGATAGGCTCCTGCGATGGCTTGGTGGTAGATGCATGGTCGTTTGGTTTATGATTCGGGGGAAAAGGTACCGCTTCGTCGAACGCGTGTCAACCTCTTCCGTCAAGAAGCTTGCTCGATGCAATTTTTCTTCGTTAATTAGCAGCAATGGCCTCATTCAGGGAACGGTTGCAGAACTTTTTCATGCACTATCACCGCGTTGCGTTGCCGGATTCCGGACTTACGCGCGCGGCCGTGCTTGTCCCCGTATTCGAGAAATCGAACGAGCCCTTCCTTCTTTTGACAAAACGCACACAGGACGTCGAACACCACAAGGGTCAGATTTCTTTTCCCGGCGGAACCAGTGATAAAGACGATATGGATATTGTCGGCACGGCGCTTCGGGAAACTTCGGAGGAGATTGGCCTGGCTTCAGGGGATATCGAGGTAATGGGAACCATCAGTGATATCACCATCCCAACGGGGTTTGTTGTTACGCCTGTCGTCGGATATATTTCATCGTTACCCCCTTTGAAAATCAATCGGAGCGAGGTCGAGTCGGTACTCGAGGTGCCATTTTCCTTTTTTCGTACCCAGGGGAACAAGAAGGTTGTCAAAATGATGCGTGAAGGGCAAATGCGCGACGTGTATTTCTTCACATACTGTGGCTCGGAGATCTGGGGCGCAACTGCCGCCATAATCGATGCATTTCTTTTGGATTTTCAATGAAGTTTGCGACATCGACTTGAGTTTGGATTCTGAAGCGGGGAACCCCGGTTAATCCTGTTTTGTTCAATGCCTTAAGAGTAGCACACTATGGTCTATCGGCGCCCAATTCAACGATTTGCAGTTGCCGTCTTTGTTCTGATGTTTATGGCAGACGCCATCAACATCGACGAGATGATGGGACTTACCTCGTTTGAACGGGAGGAAGACCTTGCAGGTGAATTTGCATCGGCGAGGTTCAATAGCGGTTCTACGAAAAATCACGGAGAATCGTGTTCCTTTTCAACCAATGCGTCCAAATCCCATAAGCCACGATTAGAACTTTTCGACGAAGATAGTCCATCGCTCGGAGCCACGTACGTAAGCCGCGATAGTATCGTGCCGATGCTTCGCGAGGAGGAAACGTTCCTCGTCCCTGTGTCGCCGAGCACCAATTCAAGTCTTCATTCTCTCTGCAAGCTACAGATCTAGTCCTACCCCGTTTTTGGATCGAACGGAACGCCACCGTTGATCCTCTTCACGCAATCCACAAATCGTTGATACCTGTTTCATCGTAGACCGTTCGTCAGACAGTCCGGTAATTGCATTCCAGTCCGGACCTGTTTCGACGGCGCGGGTAGCCCTGTATACCGTAGCGATCGGCGGATATCAACATTATCAAGAACAGAATTTCTATGTCCATCAAACGTTTGCACTATAGTGCATTTGCAATTGTCCTGGGGACACAGGTTTATGCCCAAACGACAAACTTTCCGGTTGACACGGTAGCGCTGACACTTGCCCGGGCCGAGCAGGTTTTCCTGGACAACAATCTCCAGCTGCTGGCCTCCCGGTTCAACATCGATGCTTCCCACGCCGCTGCGGTTCAGGCGGGACTCTGGGCCAACCCCAATATCGCCATCGAGCAAAATGCGTACAACCAGGAAACGGGCCGATACTTCGATTTCACGCGAAGTGGAAATACGGAAGTCCAGATCCAGCAGCTTTTCCTCCTTGCGGGGAAACGACACAAGCAGATCGCGCTTGCAGACATCAACACTCAGATGTCTGAGAATACGTTGTACGATCTGATGCGTTCGCTCAAGTTTGAACTCCGATCCGATTTCTTCGACCTCTATTTCCTTGGTCAATCCCTCCGCTTCTACAACACGAGTATCTCATCGGTCCAGAAAACCGTTGCCGCAACGGAGGCGATTTTCGACAGACGGTCCATTTTGCTCTCTGAGGTGCTTCGGTTGAAATCTCTGTTGTTTACCCTGCAGACAGAGCGGCTTGGAATCGTCAATCGTATGACGGCCATTCAGAATGATCTGCGGATACTGTTGCACGACGAACGTCGCGTTGTGTACGATCCCATCGTGACTCAACAGCAGCTCGACACTTTAAGCATGCTCCCTGTAACGTTGGAGGTCGCTCTTCAGGCAGCACAGGATCATCGCCCCGACCTGAGAAACGCGCAAGCGGCAATTGCTTATGAAGAGATGAACCTGGCTTTGCAAAAGTCCCTCGCGATTCCAGACGTGACAATAGGCGGTCGGTGGTCAAGAGCAGGCGGCTATATCCCCGACTATTTTGCCGTCACGATGTCGGCTGATCTTCCATTGTTCAACCGGAACCAGGGAAATATCGAGGTCGCCGAGCGCACACTCGATGCAAACAAAGCGTCAGGAGACAATGCATTCCTTGGTATTGTAAAGGAGGTGACCATTGCGTATCAAAAAGCCCTGGAAACCGACAGGCTCTACCGGACTTTCGACAGAAAGTTTGCGGGTGAATACGGGCAGCTTGTCGACGGGATGACATCAAATTATGAGAAACGGAACATCAGCATTATCGAATTCGCAGATTTCTTTGAGGCGTACCGGACGAGCATGCTCCAGATGAATCAATTGCAGAATGACCGGATCGATGCATTCGAAAACCTGAATTTTGCAGCCGGTACCGATTTGATTACTTATCATTGAACACTAGCGCCCGGCGGCGCGTGTCGAACTGACAAGGAGTTCCATGGACACAAACGAGATGTTTGCGCGAGTCAAACCGATGTCGCTGATTGTTTTTGCGGCAGCGGTGATTCTCATTCAGGGTTGCGACGGTCAGAAAAGCAATTCGTTGCCGATCTCCAGGAAAGCCGTCGTTTCAAACGACGGGGAAACTATCACCTTCCCACCCGGTAGTCCCGGTCTTCAGGAGTTGAAAACAAGTCAGGTGCGAAAGGGAACGGCGCTCATTTCTGTCATAGCTCCCGCCAGGGTTGTTGCCAGCATATTGCCGGCAGTCGACGGAACAGAAAAGGTCATCCTTTTCGAGTCTGCGGACGTAACCTCGCTTTACTCACAGTACCGTCAGAGCAGAGCAAACGTCGACAGGACCACCCGTAACCTCCTGCGGACAAAAGAGATGTTCGAAAGTCAGGGCGCAACCGCCAAAGATCTCAACGAAGCGGAAACCGACGCCGCAACTGCCCGGGCCACAATGGCCGAGATGGATGGCAGGCTCAGAGCAATCGGGTTCAATCCTTCCGAATTGGCGACGGCCGCGACAGGCACGGTTTGGCTGATTTGCGATGTCACTGAGCCTCAACTGCACGAAGTGCAGCAGGGCGAAGACGTCGACGTGAGGTTCTCGGCGTTTCCGGACAAGAAATATATCGGCAAGGAGGAATCGATGGGCGCAATCGTTGACCCGGTGACCCGGACAGTGAAAGTGCGCGTATCCCTCAAGAACCCTCACGGTCAGTTTTTGCCGGGAATGTTTGCGGGAGTGGATTTCGGTGATCCGCAGAGCGGTGTGATTCTCCTCCCCCTCTCAGCGATCGTGACCGTTGAGGGAAACAACTACGTGTTTGTTGAGACTATGCCGGGCGTCTTTCAGCGCAGGCAGATCACGATTACCAACTCGGACGAACAGCGGACGATCGTCCTCCAGGGACTTGAAGACGGAGAAAACGTCGTAACCAATGGCGCAATGTTACTGAAAGGACTGAGCTTTGGTTTTTAGGGAATGCGTAACAGTTCCAGAAAGGATGGTGAATGCGATGAAAGTATTCTGGTGTATCATTGTTTTGATTTCGTGCCTCTCGGGCCGACTTGTTGCGCAATCGACAACGCCGTTGCCCTTTCAGGAGCTGTCTGTTCAAAGTCCGAATCAAACGTCGGACGGGACTTCGCGTCCACAACCGCGTGATACAACGGCGCACGATGGCGATGATTCAGGCCGCCTGTTGATAGGGCTGACGGTGGGCGCACCCAGCGGTCTTGCTGTCGCCGGTGGATTCTCGATCGGGGACCTTGCGCTGCGAATTTCAGGGGGCGCCTGGGGAAGAGACTGGACCGGGATACAGGGGGATGTCTGCTACAACGTTATCCACTCTGCCGCACTTGCGATGGGGATCTCTTTTATCGGAGGACAGTTCCGGACCAAAGCCGCTGTCGGCCAACAAGGAAACGCTTTTGAGCTGCAGCGTTATTACGGAATTGCCTGCGATACGTATTTGTCGGGCTTCTATTTGCAGACAGGTCTCGCCGCCGGACCGGGGCGTTATGCGAGCCCGCAATTCAGTTACCAATTCGGGTATCTATGGGGATTCTGACGAACATTTGTTCCACTTATTTCTGGCTTTTGGGAAAGTGAGCTTACTATGGTCGAAGTGCAAATTTTTCTCGACGAGGAAGACCGGCACCACGGCGAACCGACACACGAACACATCCTTCGTTATCTGATGCATCATAAGATCTTGGGGGCGACTATGTTCAAAGGAACAATGGGGTTCGGTTCGCATCATCATCTTCAGACCCCGACGAAATTTGGGGCAACTGATGCGTCGCCGATCCTCATTGTCTTTGTGGACGACGACGATCGTGTTACTGCGGTGCTTCCACATCTGAAGGAAATCCTCTCCGAAGGGCTTATTGTCTCACACCGTGTCGAACGTTTGTAGAGACACTCTATCTATTCAATCCGATTATCATGATCAGAAGACTACTCGCATTTGCGCTCAATCAACGTCTCGGCACCCTCGCTATTACGATGGGGATTATCGCCATCGGTGTATGGTCCTGGATCAATCTCAAGAAGACGGCATATCCGGATGTCGGCGACACACAAGTTACCGTCATTACCCAGTTTCCAGGGCGTGCCGCCACGGAGGTCGAGCAACAAGTCACCCTGCCCATTGAGCGTGCACTCAATTCTGTCCCCCGCGTCATCACCCGTCGGTCAAAGACCATTTTCGGCCTTTCCGTTCTCCAGCTGACGTTCGAAGACGGTGTGGATGATTACTTTGCCCGCCAGCAAGTCCTCGAAAAGCTCAACGACGCAGTGCTTCCCGACGGAGTCAATCCATCCCTGGGTCCGCTCACGGGCCCCGTCGACGAGATTTTCCGCTACGTCATTGAGGCGACCGACGAATACACGCCGATGCAACTCAGGACGCTGCAGGACTGGGTCATCATTCCAAAACTCCTGCAGGTCCCCGGCGTTGCCGACGTCGTCAATTTTGGCGGGTTGGTGAAGCAATATCACGTTATCACGTCACCCGAAAAGCTGTACCGCTACAACCTGACGATCCAGAATGTCATTGATGCGATCACCGCAAACAACCTGAACACCGGCGGCAATATTGTTCAACGCGGGGGCCAGGGTTTTGTTGTCCGTGGCATCGGCGCTATTCGGTCGATGGACGACCTTCGAAGCATCGTCGTCACCTCCTCAAATGGTGTCCCCGTCTTCGTCAAGGACATTGCAAGCGTGGAGGAATTCCCACTGCCACCTTCCGGCATTCTCGGCTATGCGCTTCGGCCTAACGATTCAACGAAGATCGATGTGCCCTCGAGCGTGCAAGGACTCATCGCAATGCGAAGGGGAGAAAATCCTTCTGATGTCGTCGACGGATTGACAAAGCGGGTCGCAGAAATCAACAAGAATGACCTCCCTCCCGGAGTACACCTTCGCATCACGTATGATCGGAGTGATTTGGTCCGCTACACTATCGAGACCGTGTCGCGGACGCTCTTCGAGGGGTTCACTATTGTCATCATCGTTCTCATTTTCTTTATCGGCAGTGTACGGTCGGCCCTCGTCGTCGCAACGACCATACCGATATCGCTGCTGTTTGCCTTTGCCTTGATGAAGCTCACCGGAATACCGGCAAACCTGCTCTCCCTCGGGGCGATCGATTTTGGTATTATCGTCGATGGGGCGGTCGTCATGGTTGAGAATATCATGAGGCGGTACCGAGACGCTTCTACAGAGGAACGAAGGCAGGGCATCGTTCGACTTACCCTGACGTCCGCACAAGAAGTCGGGCGAGAAATTTTCTTTTCGATTTCGATCATTATTCTCGCCTATCTTCCCATATTCTCATTTCAACGGGTTGAGGGGAAGCTGTTCTCCCCGATGGCCTATACGCTCGCGTTCGCGATCACCGGTTCGATGATCCTTGCGTTAACGGCGATTCCGGTTCTCATGACAATAATTTACAGGAAGCACGTTGATTCTGAGAATCCGGGCCGGATCGAATGGCATAACCCGGTCTATTCGTGGCTGGAACAGAAATACGAATTGTTCATCGGTTTTCTCTCACGGCATTCGGTGAAAACAGTTGTGTTCGCATTTGTCGCAGTTCTTCTCGTCACAATAACCGGCTACCGCAGTCTCGGATCGGAATTCCTGCCGGACCTTGACGAAGGTTCGTTCAACATCCGTTGCTTTTTTCCGGTCGGGATTTCACTCAACGAAGCAAACAAATACTGCAAAACCATCCGGAATGTCATAAGCCAGCACAATCAGGTGAACGTCGTCCTTACACAGTTGGGACGGAACGATGACGGCACGGATCCCTACGGCCCTAATCGCCTCGAAATTCTCGTTGGCTTAAAGGATTACTCGACGTGGGTTCACGATACTTCAAAGGAACGGTTGCTGCTAACCATGAAGAATGAGTTGGAAGAGGCAGTCCCCGGGACCTTGATATCGTTTTCGCAACCGATTCTTGACAATGTGACTGAAGCTGTGACGGGCAGCGTCGCGGATCTGGCAATTCTCATCAACGGCGAGGATCTCAATTTCATGCGTCAGAAAGCCGATTCCATTCTCCGGATCATTAAAGAAATTCCCGGCGCCAGTGAGTACGGCATCGAGCAGGAAGGCGATCAACCGCAGCTTACAGTCGATATCGACAGGAACGCCGTTGCAAGGTTCGGCATCAACGTCAGTGATATTCAACGCATGATCGAGGCTGCGATCGGCGGCAAACCCATCAGCAGACTGTATGACGGCGAACGCCGGTTCGACATTGTCGTCCGCTACTCGTCCAAATACCGCGCCTCACTCGATGCGATCAGAAACATGCCCGTCTTATCGCCAACAGGTGCACGAATCCCTCTCTCGATGCTCGCCTCGATCAAATTGCTCGACGGACCGACAGTGATCCAGCGGGAGGACGGGAAGCGGCAAATATCTGTTCGAACGAACATCCGGGGTCGAGATCAAAGCAGTTTTGTTGCGGAGGCACAACAACTGGTGGATGCCGCAATACAATTCCCGAAAAGCTACTCGGTGGACT
>DATDNS010000617.1:0-2999 GCA_036518155.1 Bacteroidota bacterium | reverse complement strand
TCGTCGAATCCAGGCAATGGATTGCTCAAAGGAACCACCCGCGCCTCCGCTCTGATGAGGTCTTTCGGAGTGACACAAATTCGCAAGGCCTTTCCGGCCGCACGGGCACTTTCTGCCGGCGACGCCCGACGTGGCAACGTTGACGTCTCGTTGATTTACTTCGCACAGATTGGCTCACGTCAGGATCCAATTGCCGTTGCCAGGCAGTTGAACCGCAGCGGAGAATTTGAATATGTCGAGCCGAAGTACGTCAGCCGTCTTTTCGATACACCAAACGATCCCGGATTCTCATCGCAGTCCCTCTATTTCAATCAGATGAACGCGGCGGCCGGCTGGGCAATCACAAAGGGGGATTCAAACGTCGTCATTGCAGACGTTGATGGGGGCACGTTTTGGCGGCATCCTGACCTGATGCGGAACCTCTGGATTAACAAGGCAGAGGACGCGAATCACGATGGGATGTTTGAGCACGGTGCCCCTCCGACCGGAGATGAAAACGGCCTGGACGACGATGGAAACGGGTATGTCGACGATGTGATCGGCTGGAACTTCGCCAATAATTCAAACGACCCGACGGGACTCATTTCGACGCCATTCAACGGCCAGCACGGGACTGCAACGGCGAGCCATTTCGGGGCCGTGACGAACAATGGCGTGGGCATGGCTGGCTCGAGCTGGAACTGCCGGCTCATGCCGATCAATGCCGGCGCACCGAATTCCGACCTTGACATTCAATTCGGTTACGATGGAATCCAGTACGCGTACGCCAACGGCGCCAAAGTGATCAATTGCAGCTGGGGCCGGACCGGCACCGCATCGAGATTCGAGCAGGACATTATCGATGCAGCGGCGCAGGCCGGAGCACTCGTCGTGGCGGCCGCAGGAAACGACGCCAGCAACAGCGACTTTCTGCCGGAGTATCCGGCGAACTACCGGAATGTGCTTTGTGTCGGGGCAGTAAATTCCGGCGTCGATACGAAAACGTACTTCACCAATTATGGGTTGACAGTTCCGGTGTATGCCCCCGGAACCAACATCTGGAGCGCTCTCACAGACAGTTCCTATGGTGACGGCGGAAGCGGGACGTCATACTCCTCCCCCCTCGTCGCAGGCCTTGCCGGCCTCGTCAAATCTCTCCATCCCGGTTGGACACCCGCCCAAATTGCGACACAGATACGGTTGACTGCGGATTCGATTGGGCCTGTCCTCGGGCACGGACGGGTGAATTTCGGACGAGCATTGCAGGAATCTCACGCCGGGCTCGAGATCGTGCGCTCCTCCCTTCTGACTCCCGAAGGAAGATCGGTTTTTCTTGAGGGAGATACTGTCGTTTTGAACCTCACCGTACGCAACGTTCTATTTCTCGATGCCACAAACTTGTCGTTCAAAGCATCCGCAGCCAATGCGATCCTGCAACCGATCCGCCCCAGCGCCGGACCATTAGCTATCGCAGCAGGCGATTCTGCCAGTCTGACGCCAATTCTTTTTACCGTGAGTCACGTGGACAGTTCAATGGGACTCCTGTTGAGACTCGATTGGACAAATATCACGACGAACGGCAGCGAACACGATGCCTATGCCTTCAGGGTTAACGTATTCCCGGCCTTCCCTCTGTGGGAAAATATTCAGAGTCCGACTTTCCTTCCACTCTTCACTGTCTCAGCAGTCGATCGCAACGTCGTGTGGACGGCCGGCGGCGATGGTCAGACAACTCCTCCTGTCGTTCTTCGTTCAGTGGATAGTGGAAGCACGTGGATCGATGCAACAGGAAACCTCAGTGGAGTAGGTCTGTACTGTATGAATGCCGTTGACTCGTTGCGTGCGTGGGTCGGAACGGGCGACGGGAGAATCTACGCAACCACCGACGGCGGAACATCGTGGACAAACCAGGTGTATCCGCCCCCCCAGAGTCCATTCATCGATGGAATAAAGTTCTTTGGGAGTCTCAACGGATACGCCCTTGGCGATCCGGCAACCGGCAATCAGTTTGTGATCCTCCATACAACGAACGGCGGCTCGACCTGGACACATATGACTGGCGAACCGGTGGGCCTCTCCGGCGAAGCCGGATGGAACAATTCCTTTTGGTGGACTGATTCGCTGCACGGGTGGTTTGGAACGAACAAGAGCAGAATCTGGAGAACTGTTAATGGGGGTGCCACCTGGCTTTCCGGCCCGACTCCTTCTTCCAGCAGCATTGCCGTCGCTTTTGCCGATAACGCTCGCGGCCTGGCAGGATATTCGGACGGCTCTCTTTCCAAAACGACCGACGGGGGAGCGACGTGGTCGCCGCTCACCAGCCCGACAAATCTCTCCGTTACAGGGATGGCCTTTGTGCCGGGAAGCTCCTACGCCTGGGTTGCAGACCCTTCGACACCGTTCGTAAGCTTCGACAATGGCGGAACGTGGTCATCACAAACGACCTGGCCGCTGGACGGGTCGATCCAGCACGTTGCATTTGTCGATACGACTGCGGGTTGGATGGTCTCAAGCTCCGGAGAGGTACTCCGGTACCGCGGACGTTCAACAACGATTGTTCGGCCCCCGGGTCATCCGTTGCCGGTGAGTTTTGAACTGGAACAGAATTTTCCGAACCCGTTCAATCCAAATACGACGATCCGGTTCTTCGTGCCAACCCGAAGCTTGGTGAGCATCGCTATCTACAATATTCTGGGTCAGAAGATTGCCGATATCGTGAACCAGGAATATTTACGCGGGTCGTATGATCTGACCTGGAAGGGGGGTGTGTCTTCCGGGATTTATTTCTGTCGTCTGGAAGCAATTCCCTCGGACAATCCGGGAAAGAAATTCGTCGATGTGAAGAAAATGGTTTACCTGAAGTAATTTTGGCAATGGTGACAGTATCCGGTCCCCACGTACGGCAAATTCTTTCGCCCGCCAGATCGTGGAACAGGACGGATGCTTAAAGAAGTTCCGGGAATGAGCGCCTAGGAGCCATCACAAAGACAGAAATCGTCATGATGAACTTCCCTGCCCCG
>DATDNS010000616.1:0-3472 GCA_036518155.1 Bacteroidota bacterium | reverse complement strand
CTCTTGTTCGGTATGATTGTTTCATAAAACCCTTCTTCCATGACCTTTGTCATGGGAATTTCTCTTCCTGTTGGTTTGTCGCCAGGCCCAAGTTCGACCACTGACGCGCGTTTGGAATCAGGCAGGAAGGCCCTGATGACTGCCTGCCTCTTTTTCCCCTGCTCAATGAAATGGAGCCCGAGAACAGTGAAAGGATCATAATGCTCGTTCCGCACCACCCGGAATATCTCATCGATTGCAATCGTGGTTTTCATTCGGATCAATCCTCAGGGAGACTGTTCTTCTGAGTCAAAGGTATAACTTATTCTTTTCAATAAATCGCCGGACATTTTCAGTTACCAAAAAACGAATGGATTCGCCCTGCTTTACCCGGTTTCGGATCATCGTGGAGGAGATGTCCAGCATCGCACCGCGTAAGCGCGTATGCCTTTGTACTCGCTTTGTGCGGCTCCGTATTCCCGGGTGTTCCCTGCGATAGACCACGATTGTCGCCATTCGCAAAATCTCGTTCACAGACTTCCAGGATCTGATTGTCGCATAGTTGTCACCGCCGACGATGAGGTAAAATGCTGCGCGGCCGTACTCGCTTCGCAGTTCCCGAAGAGTATCAACGGTGTATGAGACTCCCTTTCTCCTGATTTCGACCGGTGCCGCTTCGAATTTTCTATTTACGGAAATCGACATTTTCACCATGTGCAGTCGCTGCAAAGGGTTTGCCCTTCCGCCTTTCTTCTTGTGAGGAGCCAGGTATGCGGGGACAAAAAGAAGCTTGTCCAGCCGTAATTGCTCACAGGCCTGTTCCGCAATGATCAAGTGCCCGAGATGGGGAGGGTCAAAGGTACCACCGAAAATGCCAATCCGCTGATAACGTGATCGTGTTTTCATGCCGGTTCAGATTGATACAACAATCTGTAGACCCGTTCCGTTCTGTGAATCATCTTCACGAGATCGAATTCTACAGCGATTTTCCTGAGGGCATTCCTCACGCGCATTCTTGCACTCTTTTTGTCGCGGACAGTCTCCGCAATGGCCATCGACAAGAAGTGAGAATCTCCCGCAGGCACCAGCAAGGCATCCCGTTCATCCTCCAGAATTTCTGCAACGCCGTCCACCTCCGTAGCAACAATGGGAATACCCGCGCACATCGCTTCCAACAAAACGAAGGGTAATCCCTCCCACAAGGATGGGAGCACAAACACATCCATTTGGGACAGTTGAGCCGGGATATCTGTACGCGTACCCAGAAAGCGAATTTTTGCCTGAACCCCCAGCCCCCGAGCCTTACTCTCGAGCTGCGGCCGGAGTTCTCCATCACCGATGATACGAATTTCAAAATCGGGGATCAGATGAATGAGTTCAACCGCTGCATCAAGCAGGTAGGTGAAGCCCTTTTGTTCATGAAGCCGTCCCACCGTCCCGATAACTACAATGTTCTCACGTTTCCTTCCTGTCGTTCTCCCCGGATAACCTTTCGCTTTGAAATGTCCGGCTTCAATACCGTTGGCAATGACAAAGCTTCTCTCTTCCCTGGCCAATCCATACGCCGATGCTAATTGGCGGTCGGATTTTGCAACGAAGATTGTCGCATCAGTCCAACGAAGCAGCCATCGGTCAAGCATCAGATAAAGCCGTTTCTTCCAAAACGTCCTGAAGTGCAAATAGTGAATTCCGTGATAGGTATGAGCGGCTTTTCGTCGTAGGAGACGAGCCGCAATACGTCCGTAGAATCCCGCCGTCCCGCCGTGGGTGTGGACCACATCCGGCGCAAAGGCACGCATCACTCTCTGCATCTGAACGAACGAACTCAGCCTGATTCGATTGTCCATTTCAACCGGGAAATGCCGGATCCCTGCCGCGCGCAATGCATCAACAAGATAGCCGGTCTCCGCGCACGCAACAGCCACTTCAAACTGATCACGGGCAAGTCCTTTGGCCAGCCATAAGACGTGGTGTTGGCCCCCTCCTACGCTTGCTTCATCGATCACAAGCAAAATTCTTGGTCTCCTATTCACCATATTCCCATTTTCGAATCCGGAGGTAGACCTTCAGCAAGACCTGCTCGAACTGACTCCGGTGTTTCCCATAATATCGCAGCTGACTCGCTCTGTATAGTCCGTTGGTGGCACTGCTTGCGCTCGCACCACGCAGATGTACGAGCGAAGTCCCGGCTGAATAAACCACTTTCGCCCCCAACAATCTGGCCCGTAGACAAAGATCTTTGTCTTCAAAGAACATAAAGAATTCTTCGTCGAATCCGCCGAGGCTTTCGAAGAGATTACGACGAATGAACAGGGCGGCACCGGTCACCCATTCAACTTCCCGAGTTACGGAGAACAGTTGATGTGCGTGCTCGACCGCGGCCTGTGCTCTTGCTTCAAACCGGCGATAGAACAACCTGTCTTTTGTCTCAGTAAGGATTGATGGCAGTGATCCCGCAGACAATTGGAGCGAATGGTCCTGATTGAGGAGCCTCGGTCCCACAATCCCGATGCGACGATCATTGTCAATCAATTCTCGTATTGGGATGAACAAGTCGTTTTCAACAATGGTGTCGTTATTAAGAAAGAAGAAGATGTCGCCGCGCGCAACCGCCGCCGCCTTGTTGTTTGCCTTGCCGAATCCTTCGTTCGCCGTGTTTTGGAGGAAGCGAATTCCGGGCAATGTCGCTCCCAGGCTGCGTGCCTCAGGGTCTTCAGAATTGTTGTCGACAAGGATGATCTCGTGAGGAACACCGCAATGTTTGCTGACTGATTTGATGCACTGTTTCGTCAGTTCAGGCTTGTTGTATTGTACGATAATAATGGAAATCATGAATTCATTGCGCAGTACTCATGCAGGACGGTAAGGTACTCGAATGTTCCTCGTATGAGAGGTTCTATGGATACTCCTTGTGCGAACGTTCTTGCCCTGGGACGGTGTCATGAGTCGAGATGAAATGACTGAAGGTAGGCCGAATGCAATTACTCATTCATTGACTAAATTTAGAGTTTTCTGTATACTAAATCAAAGCCAATCTCAAATATAATTCTCAGTCCCGGATCCATGATCACTCCCTTTGAGGCACCTCAACCTCAACGAGATCATGACATTCCTTCTTCCTCGCGACTACGGCAACTTACCAAGCGAACAATCTTGCTAATCTACTTGCAGACCGGAACATCCGTGCGATGAGTCAGCTCAAGAGGAACATACTAGCCAACATCGTTGGACAAAGCTGGGCGGCCTTGCTGCAACTTGCATTCGTTCCGTTCTATCTCAAGTTCATGGGTATTGAGGCGTATGGACTGATCGGTTTCTACACTGTCATGCAGGCCGTTCTGCAGGTTCTCGATTTCGGCTTGAGTCCAACGATGACGCGAGAGCTGGCACGATTGTCTTCGCTCGACGGGAAGGGCAAAGAAATGAGGGATTTTGTCCGGACTCTTGAATTTGGCTACTGGGTCATCGGGATATTGATTTTTGCCTTCATCGC
>DATDNS010000615.1:0-6150 GCA_036518155.1 Bacteroidota bacterium | reverse complement strand
TGTACTATCGCCAGCTACGGTGAGGCTGTCTTGCGCACGGACACGCAGGAAAAGTATCGTATTCCTGCCAGTATTGCAAATGAAAAGTCTGGCTTCTCAGGAGAGATAATTCCACAGGCAGTGGGCAAATGATCCCGATATCCCAGAACAGAGATTTCCCGGCCGTTTTATTGCGTGCGAAGGATGCCTGGCGCCTCGGATCCCCCCTTTCGCAATTTTGCCGGTGATCACTGGAACGATTTCCCTCCGCTCAGGTCGAATGAGAGAGTCGTCGAAACACGTGTCAGGAACTCCAGTTGGGCTCCAAATCTCTCCAGTCATTGATGACGCCAAAGAACTTACAGAGTACATACACCGTCATCACAAGCGCGACAAGAATTACAGCCTTAAACAGCGCCCTCTGTGACTCTGTCAAAGGTTCTTTGAGCTTCCTCCACAAGAAGAGTGAAATGACATCCACGATACAGGTGACAAAATAGACCGGGTCAATGCCCGATGACTGCAGAAAACGACCAAGGAGATCCCGCATCTCAATTATGGGTTAGTTGCAACCGGATGAGTTGAATTGTTAAATTGAATGAAGCTTCGATTCAATATTCTCTGGTTTCTACTGCTTCGACAATCCGCGCCTTTGGACTTGTCATGACCTTTCCTTCGACGCGACCCCACACAACGCGCATTGCAGCGAGCAACGCCTCTGCCTCGCTTGCAGTCTCGAATTCAAGATCGATCATGACGTACTTCGCATCGTCGATGGGTCGTAGAACCCGGTAGCGGCGAACTCCGGATTTTTTCCGGCCGACAGGGTCGCTCTCAAAAGCCTTCCTCCAACCTTCAAAGTCAGGCACCGGATGTTCAATTCTCAGGATGTACATTTTGTCTCCTTTGATTCAGATAAACTCTCAACTTCCTCCGGCAAATGATAAGGCAAAACGGTTCAGCAATGTGCTACGCATTCGCGTATGAATCAGGATCCGCGCTGCGTTGTGTACAAACGACGTGTGTTTCTTCCCCTTGAGAGCAAGAAGTCGACGAAGAACGCAGTGTTGCTGAGACAGGGTTGTCACATTTTCGACGGTCTAATTTGTCAAATCCCGCCCCTAAGAGCAAACGAAGGAGGAGGGCATAATTGTCAAACCCGGAATTCGCTCGAATGGCGTCCCTGCGTGGAGAAGGTCAAGAACGCTGAAGAGGGAACCCGTGGCAAAAGAAAAATCCAGGGGATTCCGTTCGGTGTGGCAATCACTGAGGTCAAGAAGCCACGACGAAATATCCTCAAGGTCCAGTATCTACCATCCCTTACCGATGTCCTAGAAAAACACCTTCAGACTGACCACCGCGCGCTGCTTTGTCTTCAGATGAATCTCCCTGCCCCGGATCGGAACTTCGGTCCCATCCTCTTCAAGAAAATCCGAAATCATCGCTTTCTTCGGTTTCTGTGGCAGCGTCAACGTCGTCTCTGTCTCATTCCCGTTTACATTATACCACTGGAATATCCAGGCATTTCCATCTTCGCATTTCTTCAGAGTCCTGAGAATCAAGTTCGAGGGCAATAGCTGTACGAAGGAATATGAATCGCCGAGCTTTCCTTTGTGCTGCGTCGTTGTGACAGCCACCAAACGATTGTTAAACTCATATGCCCGCCGAACCGTGGAGGCGTTCTGCCACCGTCCCTGGTGGGGATAGAGAGCGTATTCGGTCGAATGTTTTCCCATATCCGCCATCCGGTCGGGAGATTTCGGGGAACGAAGGAGCGACATCCGCATCAGGCTCCCCTTGATGTCGAATCCGTATTTGGAGTTTTCGATGAGGCTCACACCGTAGTCGTCTTGGGAAAGATCGACCCATCGAAGAGCCGGCACCTCAACTTTTGCCTGTTCCCAGCTGTTACGCATCTGTGTCGACCGTGTGATGGTTCCAAACGGGATTTCATACGTCGCCACCGTATCCTGGACTGTCAGGGGGAAACCAACCTTGAGCATCGTATGAGCTTCCCACCAGTCGACATCAGTCCTGAAGTCGATCTTGTCCCCGTTCGCGTAGAGAATTATATCCTGGGTGAAGAAGCTGCTTGGGAAATCCTCGGTCGGGAATTCTTTCTTGACACCCGGTTTGAGGTAGGTCCTGTGCAGACGCAGGACGACACGGAGCGGGCCGTCCTCGACAATTTCCGCTTTGACGAACTTCGACGGAAATTCAACGCCGGTCAAGCCGATATTCCAGGCATCGTATTCTTTCGGCTTGTCCTCGAGAAGCTGCAGTCGGTTTCCTTCGCCCGTGAGCAATTCTTTGTTGTTCCGTTTGTCGACAATGCTGGAAACCCAGCCGGTTTCGGAATTGATCCTGACGCGGAAGGATTCGTTTTCCAGGCTTGAGGAGGTGATGGAGAGTCCGTTTTTCGATGCCGAAGGTTTCTGTTTTCGAAGTTCGTAGGTCTCGTACCCGACCGAAGGTACGTTTTCTGCGGTGAACAGGATCTGTCGATGGAGTTGATCCACGGGGACGATCTGTGAAGTCACTTCGTTTCCCTTTGAATCAAACACCGCGTATTCGGATTCATCGCCTTCCGGCAAGTCATACCGGACAAGATCTGTACGCTCCCACGAAAGAGGATTGAAGACGACAATCGGTGTTCCTTTCCTGAACTTCGAGGTGTTGACATCATTCGCGAGAGTCTTGAGCGATTGCTGCAGCTCATAGTTGCCGACTTCCTTCACCTGTTTGTATTTCTCTTCCGCGTCGATGTAGTTTTCGTGAATGCCCGATCCGGGCAAAATGTCGTGGAATTGGTTGAAGAGAACCTTCCGCCACGCGGACTCGAGCGCTTTGCTGTTATAAGGTCGTCCCTGGAATGCCGCGAGCGAGGAATAAAGCTCCGTGTCTCTCAGGAGAGTCTCACACGTGCGGTTTTCCGCCTTTGTATTGGCCTGCGTTGTGTAGGTGCCCTGGTGGTACTCGAGATACAGTTCATCGTCATACACCGGAAGCTTCGACAAGTCGTGCTGGCGGACCCACGACAGGTAGTTGGTGGTATTGCCGTATTCGATGGCCGGATACACGTCGATCTTCCTGAGGTCGTCGATGCGGTTCATCATGTCGATCGAGGGTCCGCCTCCGTGGTCGCCGACGCCGAAGAGGACCATCATTTTCGTCATGCCTGTATTTGCTTCGAACTGTCGCATCCAGTCCACAAGCTGGTACGGATTCTTGACCTCATTGACGTAATCGAACGGGAAATAACTCAGGATCTTCGAACCGTCGTCCGATTCCCACCAAAAGAGCCGGTAAGGGAAAACATTGGTTGCGTTCCATCCGATTTTTTGCGTCACGAAGGCATCGATCCCTGCCTGCTGGTAGAGCATCGGCATATTGCCGTTGTAGCCGAAGGAGTCGGGATTCCAGCCGATCTTTACATCGACGCCAAATTTCTCTTTGAAGTATCGCTTGGCGTAGAGAAGATGGCGGGCCCACGAAACACCGTTCGGGAGGTTGCAGTCGGGTTCAACCCACATGCCGCCGGTAATTTCCCAGCGCCCCTCCTTGACTGCTTCCTGCATTTTCTTGAACGTATCGGGGTAGTATTGTTCCATCCAATCGTAGTATGCGGCGGCGCTCTGGGTATACGTGAAATCCGGACGCGCCTTCATCATGTTGAAAACAGAGTTGAACGTATTCCTGCACACCTCGATTGTTTCGAGGTCACGCCACAACCACGCCGCATCGATGTGCGCGTTCGCATCGAAATAGAGCGTGAACCGTTTTGCATAGTCCGCGATCGGCTTCAGCTGCTTGCGGACTTCGGCAACGGAGGCTTCGAATTTGTCCATCGGTCCGTTGGAAAGAGCCTTCAGGTCCAGTTTGGTTGCAAGCGACTGGAGCAGGTCGTTCAGTCTCCGCTTTTCGGCATTGTCCATCGTCGATTTGTCGATCCCCGGGTCGACGCGCTGATTGGAGCTGGTTTGGTATGTATCGAAGCTCAGAAGCTTCTGTCCGACGCGAAAACTCAAAGACAGGTTATCGATCATCGAGCGCAATGTCTTCGCTTCTTCGGATTGAATATTTGCCGTGATGAGTCTAAGCGGTCCGCCGGTGTTGATGGCGCGGATCGCGATGGTAAACTTCTCGCCCGGTTTTGCGTTATCCGTCAGGAGAAAGTCACCGTCCCACGGGAAATACCCCTTGCTTTCGCCGTTGATCCACATATAGCCGTAGTCGTCGACGGCGACGATCAGGCGCATCGGTCCATTCACCGGTTTGCCGAGGATTTTTTCGGGGAGGACGATGTCTTTGCGAATCCAGCACGAATCGGGGTAGATCGACTGGTCGAGCGCAAGGTTGTTCCATTGCGAATCGTCGAATCCCGGTTTCGTCGGGTCGCCGTTAGGTGTGTACGATTTGAGGTCGGGACTGACCTTCCAGTCATTGTAGGAAGCAAGCGTCAGGGAATCGAGCGCTCTGACAAGTTTGTCGACGTTGGATTGGGAAAACAAGGAGAAATGGAAAAGTGAAAATGAAAACAGGAGAGAGCCGATCACCCGTAATGGTTTCATGTACATTGCTCCTTTGCTGTTACGTTGAAATTATCTAAGATCCGCGTCCGACAAAAGATCTTTCGTTCAATAGACGGACTCTAACCATGAACCCTGTCAGATGCTCCCTCAATTGTATCAATTTCAGCATCCGTCAGTCTCCATCCTTGACTACCTGCATTTTCCCTTGCCTGGTCATCATTCTTGGCCCCGGGAATCGGAAAAGACCCTTTGCAGATCGTCCAGTTGATAGCGACTTGAGACGGGGACTTGCCTCCGTGCGATTGTCCGATTTCTCTGAGAAGGTTCGTCAAATTTTCGATATGCGCAAGATAACGATTAAACCGGATTCCGCGATAGCCGGTCAGTGTGTGAGACGAAGTATACTTGCCTGTCAAGACTCCCATTGCAAGAGGACTGTAGGCAATAAGTTTGATACCAAGTTCGTTACACGTCTTCATCAAGCCGGTCCTTTCGGGAGCGCGGTGGAGAAGACTGAATTCCACCTGATTGGAAAGCAGTGGAATACCGTGAGCGGCGAGCCGTTCGTGGGCGCGTTTCATCTGGTCAACGCTGTAATTCGAGACACCGACAGCGCTCGTCAATCCCAGATCAACTGCGTCCGCAAGTCCATCCATCCACGTATTCAACGAACGAAGATGGAGAGGCCAGTGAATTTGATACAAATCAACGGATTTCACGCCAAGCCTGTCGATGCTCTTTCGAAGTGCCGAGATCAAATCGCGGCGGCGCAAGCGCCACGGGACCGGCATGAACTTCGTTGCCACAACGATCGGGGATGGATTGTTGCGCGCAAACTCGCCGAGAAATTTCTCCGACCTTCCGAATCCGTATACTTCCGCAGTGTCGAAGACGGTCACTCCGGCGGAAATGCTGGCATTGAATGCATCCCGCAGGTTGCTTTCAGCATAGCCCTTCCCGTAGCCCCACACCTGCTTGTCTCCCCACGCCCAGGTACCGACGCCAAGTTGAGAAGTAAATCCAAGATCGTTCCAGGAAGTCATGGGATTCTCAAGCCAGGAACGAAATACTCACTGTTTAAGGGCGCTTTTCACGAACCCCAACAATGCCGTCTCTTCGTTGGCGCTCATCATTGTTCTTCTGAATTCTTCATCCATCAGCTTCCTTGAAAGGCTGGCGATCATTTTCAAATGCTCTTCGCCGGCCTTGTCCCCCTTGATGACGATCAGGATCACCAGTTCAACAGGTTGATTGTCGAGGGAATTCCATTCGATGCCGTGCCTGAGTTTCAGGACGGCGATCGAATTTGCAAGCACATTCGCAGATTTGCAGTGAGGGATCGCGACTCCGAATCCTACGCCGGTGGAATAGGCTTCTTCCCGCTGCCAAATCGCATCCTCAACTCTGTCTGCATCGTCAACGCGTCCAGCAAGGTGAAGGATGTTGACAAGCTCTCTCAGGGCCTCTTCCTTTGACCTGCTCACGGAATCGATTCGCACGAGGTCCCGATTGACCAACGAATGGTCCGTTGCGCGGGCCAGGAATTCTTTCAGCATTGTTTCCACTTCCTGCGGAGATTCCCGTTGAAGTACGGCATCCAACAGCTTCCTGCAGTCTTTCGACCGGCATTCGCGCAGCG
>DATDNS010000614.1:0-5393 GCA_036518155.1 Bacteroidota bacterium | reverse complement strand
ATTCATGTCGCAGCTGCGACTGGCATCGGAGCACAAGAAGGGCAACAAGCTCGAGAACAGGGTGTACGATATTCCCACGGCACAGGACCAGGAAATTGCGGCGCTGAAATTGTCGACGCAGGGACTTTCCATCGACAAGCTCACGCCCGAGCAGGTGAAGTACCAGGACGATTATTCGGCCGGAACCTAGGCGCTGTAACCTTCAAACGCTCACCAAGGAGAACGCTATGAATACCAAAGCTCTCGTCGCCGAATTTATCGGGACGTTCACTCTCATCTTCATCGGTGTCGGCGCCATCGCCAGCAATGTCATGTCCGGCAATATGCTGGGCCTGACGGGCATCGCACTTGCGCACGGACTGGCAATCGGCGTTATGGTCAGTGCCACGGCGGCAGTCAGCGGCGGACACCTGAACCCTGCTGTCACGTTCGGCGCTCTGGTCACGGGCAAAATTGATATCAAGAACGGCATCGGTTACATCGTCGCACAATGTCTCGGCGGAATCGTGGCGGCGTATGCGATCAAGCTCGCGATTCCGGAACAAGCCCTCGTTGCGACAAATTTCGGGCTTCCGGTCGTTACGCGCGGCATCACCGTCCTTGAGGCATTCAGTACGGAAACCATCCTGACGTTCTTCCTCGTCTTCGTCGTCTTCGGGACCGCGATCGATAAACGCGCCCCCAAAGTCGGCGGACTGTTCATCGGACTCGCCGTCGCCATGGGCGTGATGATGGGCGGGGCAGTGAGCGGCGCAGCCATGAACCCGGCACGACATCTCGGACCTGCCATCGCTGGCGGAGGATTCGAGAATATCTGGTTGTATTGGGCCGGACCTCTTCTCGGCGGCGCATTGGCGGGCTTCGTCTACAAATATGGCCTTGGGGAAAAGGAAAGCTAGCATCCAGTCGAACTGAGGGGATGAAATTCTGTCCGATGCGGGACGGTTCACGGTCGCCGTGTCGGACAGATTGGCAATCTGCCCGAAAAAAAACCCCGAGCGCACATGGCAAATTCCTCCCTGACTCCCTTCCGCTGCACCGGACCTTCTTGCCGGGAATGCACGGCATCCCGCTGCTCTTGTTGACTTTGTTTCAGGCAATGAGCAAATTAGCGGCGGTCGCGTTTGCCGCCGGAGACCGGGCGGTTTAACGATGGAACAACAGGTGAAAGTCATGAAGTATTTTCTTGCACCGTTTCTTGTCTTCCTTCTCGTCTGCCCCATCACTCTCCACGGACAGACACAATATCCGCCGAGTCAGCGCGAGTTGAACGGGTTCCTGCTGGGACAGGATGAACGTGACATTGCCGGCTGGTTCGGCACGCTCATCAAAGAGCAAAAGTATAGCGACGGGTGGACCGACAGGGCCTATGCGCTCGACTCGACGTCCTCGTCCTTCATGGTGTTCGGCTTTCCCGATTCCGTCGACGATTGTTACTCCATCCAAATCTCCGGAAAGCCGGGGACGGCGATGCGTCCGTTTCTCGGTTTGAAGCTTGGCGATCCGAGAGAGAAGGTTATCGCAATGCTCGGCACACCTTCGAGAGTGCAGCATCTCCAGCAGCCGTACCTCGAATTCCTGCAATTCCGCGGGAGGAATTATACCGTCGAACTCGATTCGCTCGGCCATCTCTGGAGCATCCGGATCCTCGGCTACAACGGCTACCCTGCGAATCCTGCGGACAGTCTGCCCGACGTCGCGGAGATATTTTCGGCACTGAAGTCGAAGGACCCGTCGCGGATTCTCGATGTCCTCGCTCCCGATGTCGAGTTGAACGACGGCGATTCGCAGCTTACCTTCAGCGGCGCTGCCGCGTCAGAGATTGAAGACCCGGCGTCACCGATGTCACAGTTGCTCTACACAGGACCTTCAAGCCTCGCCACGATCAGCGATTCAGCCGTCAAGGCGGCAGCGCTCGACCCACAATCCATCGCCGCCAACAAACTGTCACCGATGTTCCGATTTCCCCAGCCTTCTCCGGTCAGCGACATTGTCTTCGTCGTTCACGCCGGCAAATGGAGAATCTGGGAAGCTCATCTGACACGCTAAGAGCGCCTGAATCCGCTTCCGGCCCGGGATTTTTCCCAGCGGCGGTTGATCCTGCGTTGCGCTGCCGGGACCCGGCAACATGGGTGTTTCCTTTCTTCCTTCATCATCGTGAGCGTGCCCATTTCGTGATTGTACCGAATAGTTCCGCTGCGTTCCGCCGCAGGAACATAAGCGTGGAAAAGGAACCGAGCGTTTGTTACATTGGATCGACCTCCAAATCCTGTCGAGGGGAATGAATCGATGAATGTCAAAAAAATACCGATGCTTCGCGACAAGAAGATCGCCCTTGTCGCCCACGATAACAAGAAACGCGACCTGCTCGAATGGGCACGCTTCAACAGGGTCCTCCTCGCCCATCACAAAGTGTACGCCACCGGCACTACCGGCACCTTCCTCGAACAGGAATTGAAGTTGAAGGTCGAGCGACTCCAGAGCGGGCCGCTCGGCGGCGACCAGCAGATCGGCGCCAAAATTGTCGACGGCAAGATCGACTTCCTGATATTCTTCTGGGATCCGCTGGAACCCCAGCCTCACGACCCGGACGTCAAAGCGCTCCTGCGGATGGCCGTCGTCTGGAACATCCCGATCGCCTGCAACCGTGCCACCGCCGACTTCATGATTTCTTCCCCGCTGATGGACGGCGAGTACGACCGGCTCGTGCCGGATTACGAAGAATACAGAACACGGAATATCAACATAACAGATTAGAAGCCATCTCAATAACGGCATAAGTCATGCTGAACTCGGTTCAGCATCCATTGTTTCGTTTGAAATAGACCACGAAAGAAGTTCGGGGTGACGAGGTGCCTATTCACGAGATGAGCTCGGAGTTTCGACAACAAGACTGACCAGCCATGGAACAACGGGAATTCGGAAAGACGGGTTTAAAAGTATCTCCTCTCGGCTTTGGTGCCGGTAGCATCGGCGATCCGCGTACGTCCGACAAAGAAGTCGGAGAGCTGCTCAACGGCGTCCTTGATGCCGGGGTGACGCTCATCGATACCGCGCGCGCATACGGGTTGTCGGAAGAACGGATTGGCCGTCTCCTCGCGCACCGCCGCAAGGAGTTCGTGCTCTCGACAAAAGTCGGCTACGGCATCCCGGGCACCACCGACTGGACGTACGACTGCGTCCGGGCCGGGATCGACGAGGCGCTGCGTCTTCTGCGGACGGATGTCATCGACATTGTCCACCTGCACTCGTGCGCACTCGGAACACTGCGCAACGGCGAAGTGCTGCGGGCCGTCGAAGAGGCGGTCCAGGCCGGGAAGGTCCGCGTCGCGGCGTATTCCGGGGAAAACGAAGCGCTCGAGTGGGCGGTCGACAGCGGCCGTGTCGGCAGCGTGCAGCACTCGGTGAGTATATCCGACCAGCGCGTCATCGACGGCGCGCTCGTCCGGTCGCGCGCGAAAGGACTGGGCGTGATCGCGAAGCGCCCCGTGGCGAACGAACCGTGGCGGTTCGCGGAATGCCCCCGCGGGAATTATGCCGAAGAGTACTGGTGGCGATGGAAGACCATGGACCTCGACCCGCGCGGTCTCGACTGGCACGAGCTTGCGCTGCGGTTCTCCGCGTTCACGCCCGGCGTTCATTCCTGCGTCGTCGGGACAGTCAATCTCGCTCACGTGCGGCAGAATATTGAAATCATCGGGAAGGGCCCCCTTCCTCCCGAGCAGTACGAAGCGATCCGTGTTGCGTTCAGGCAGAAAGACCCGGGCTGGTGGGTGGGAGAGGTATAGAGACAACGATCGGCCGTCAATTCCGAAATTTGATACGGTCCCGCTCGTTGTCACTTTCGGGAATTCGCTCATCGGATCGTTCTTGCTTTTGTCTGGTGAGATTATCAAATTGACACGTTTACGTTTCGTGTTTGCGAGCTTCGTTCCAGTTCCTGTGCTGATTGCATCTTCAGACTCATCACAGGGGAAGATTCGACATCGTGCGAAGAATGCAAGGTTGATTGAATTTTACAGGGCGCAGGAATTGGGGAATCTGCGTTTCCGTTCTTCGTGATTCCCTTTCCGATTTTCTCTCCCCGCGATTTCGCGATCAACCGAAGTTATCATCGTCGTGGTCTGCCGCTGCCCACCATGCTGAAGGAGAAATCATGAATCCGTCCGTCACCCGCAGTTTCCGTTACCTCGCCTGTCTCTTCTTCATTGTCTGCGAGTCTTCCATCGCACAGGATCCGCCCGTCGAGTGGGGCATCATTCCCAAAGCGGACCTCGAGATGAAATCGTTCCCCGCGGATCCCAACGCTTCCGCGCTCATCCTGTGCGATTACGGCGACACAAAATTTGACAACGAGCTCGATCTGGTCTTCACACAGTATCTTCGCGTCAAGATTCTCACGACCAAAGGGTACGATTGGGGTACGAAGTCCGTTGTCCTCACCACCGAGGACGGGGCGGAACGCATACGCGACATCGAAGGGGCGACATACAGTCTTGACGACAACGGCGCAGTCGTCACAGCCATCCTTGACAAGAAGGACATTTTCGAGGAAAAGGCCGACGGAAAACACACACGGTACCGGTTCACGCTGCCGGGTCTCAAGCCGGGCTGCGTCATCGAAATGCGGTACACGACGGTGTCAAAATACATGTCCGATGTCCCGGACTGGGTGTTCCAATCCTCCGAGCCGGTGCGGTGGAGCGAGTATCGGCTCACGTCTCCGAAGCAGATTGTCTACACCGTCGTCACGAACGGGTTCGAGCCGTACGCCGTCAATGAGCTGAAAGACGTGAGTCTGGCGTTCACGGGCGTAGCGTCAAGTTATCTCGGGGGGACGCTGCAACAGGGTGTGATGGCCCGCTGGGTGTTGAAGAACGCCCCAGCCCTCCGGGAGGAACCCTTCACGACCACGGTCCAGGACTACGTCAACAAGATCGACGTTCAGCTTTCACGATACACCTTCGCCGGCGAGGGAACACGCGAGGTGTTGCGTACGTGGCCGAGCCTGCTCAAAGAACTCCTGGATTCCAGGAATTTCGGAAACAAGATCGATGTCACACGGGCCGTCCGCAAACAGACGGAAGCCATCACCGCCTCGTGCAGGACTCCTGAAGAAAAAATGAAAGCGATCTACAACTGGGTTTCGACATCGGTCGTGTGGACAGGCCAGGATCGCATCTTTGCGGACCAGGATGTCAACGACGTGCTCGACACAAAGAAAGGGAGCAATGCCGAAATGACATTTCTTCTCCTTTCGATGCTCAAGAGCGCCGGCATCGAAGCCGCTCCCGTCCTTCTCAGCACACGGAGTCACGGCAAATCCCAGGAAATATATCCCATTCTCGGCCAGTTCAACTACGTGCTCTCCCGGGCGACCATCGGAAACCAGG
>DATDNS010000613.1:0-5163 GCA_036518155.1 Bacteroidota bacterium | reverse complement strand
CTTCCGAGGAGCCGAAAGCTGGAAATTCTTGCGGAAAACCTATTTTGAGGATTCAATGACCGCGAGTGCGACGACGGTAGTTTCTGTGTGAGAGAGGGAGAGATGAACGGCGCTCTTTTCAAGCGAGCGGGCAACATCGTTATAAAGGAGAATCTTCGGAGCCCCGGACGGTTCATTGACCACTTCAACATCTTTCCACCGAAATATTCCGCTCCATCCGGTTTGCATGGCTTTACTTACCGCCTCTTTTGCTGCAAACCGGGCTGCAAAGTGTTGTTCCGGGTTTTGCTTTGATTGGCAATAGGAAGTCTCGGTTTGCGTAAACACCCTCGTGATGAACGCTCCTCCTTGTTCGGACAGAATTGTCTTCATCCGGTGTACATCGACGACATCCACACCTATGCCCTGGATCATTCGCAACCTCCTGGGTATACGATAAAGACAGAATTCATTCTGTGTGTCCTTGTGCGGTTTTGTCCGGAAACCTAGACCTTCCTGCCATTCAATTTCCTGACAATAGCAACGACCTCGGAGATATCGTCCACATCATAATCGGCGTGTGAGATCTTTGTATCGAAGGTGTCGCCATATTTCGCGAACACTGTTTTCATCCCAACTTGCGCCGCTCCAACCACATCACGTTCAGCCCAATCGCCTACCATCAGGGCTTCCGCCGCTTTTACCTTGAGTCTGCTCAGCGCCTTTTTGAACGGACCTGGATTTGGTTTGCGCTCGCCGGTATCTTCGAACGTCACCACCGCGTCGAACATGTGGTGAAGGTTCAGATAGCAGAGGCGAAGCCAGGCTTCCTTGGCAGGTGCATCGGAGACGACAGCCAGTTTGATATGCATCTTGATGAGTTCCATCAACGTCAGGTACACGTGCGGATAGGGAACCAGTGCCGCTTCCCTGGCACGACGATAGGCGATCACTCCCGCTGAAAGAATTTTGTAGTCGATCTTGCTGAATTCGTTGTAGAGCAGCTCATCAAATACGCTCTGGAATTCGATTCCTCGTTGTTTGTAGATTGTGTCGATGCGCTTCCGTATCTCCTGTGCAGGGAGTTTCAGCCCTGCGTCCCGCATGGCGTGAATGGCTGCATCGACGGCCTGGCTCTTCATTGCCATGAAGTCGACAAGCGTGTTATCAAGGTCAAAGATGACGGCAGATACCATAGAACAAGTCAAAAGTAAAAGAAAGTCTCATGGAAAAAGTGTTGGAATGAACGCTCGAAGAAACAAAAGTCATATGCGATGAGTGATAAGTCATAAGCCGGGTGCAACAGCAATCACACTGAGAAATTGTCGGCCCTGTCTTCTATTTCATATCACCTATCACTTATCACCAATCACCATTCTTTTCATTTTACGTTCGCATTCTTTATCAAATATTCCAACGCCATTTCATACCCCTCAGGCCCGAAGCCGGCGATGACTCCTTTGCAGACAGACGAAAGAACTGACGTTCGCCGGAATTCTTCGCGTGCATACGTATTGGAGATGTGGACCTCGATGACCGGTACCGGGAGCATCGCAATGGCATCCCGGATTGCGAAGGAATAATGGCTGTATGCGCCGGCATTGAGGACGACACCGGAGGTCGAGCCGTCCATTGCCTTCTGCAGAAAGTCGACGATCGCCCCCTCGCCATTTGACTGGTAAAACTCCAGTTTGATCTTCGGAAACTTCTCCTTCAGCCGGTTCTCAATGTCCCACAGAGTCTGTGATCCGTAGATCTCCGGTTCACGCTTTCCAAGGAGATTGAGATTGGGGCCGTTAATGACCAGGATTCGCATAATCACTCCGCATTGTGTTTCGTTACTTGCTCACCCGTCGCTCAGTGGACGCTGTCCGCTTTCGTGTTTCATCACCCGGAATTTTCACAACAACGATCGTCATATCATCGTGCTGCTTTGTCTTTCCGGTAAATTGTTTCATGTCGTTGAAAATGTTTTCCATGATTTCGGAAGCCGACCCGCGTGAATATTTCTCCACTGTTTTGCAGAGCCGTTCTTCGCCAAATTCTTCCATCGACTTGTTCATGGCCTCCGGGAATCCGTCCGTGTAAAACACGAACAAATCGCCCGGCTTGAACCTGATTGTCACTTCTTTGATTGATTTCGAGAACGTTGTTCCTTCGTCGAGCCCGAGCGCCAATCCCGTCGGATTCACGACCTGGACGTCTTTCGCTCCGGATTTCTGCATGATCACCGGATTATGGCCGGCCCGGGCGAGTGTCAGCGTATTCTTTGCCGTATCGAAAATCCCGTACACCATGCTGATGAAGATGCCCCGTTCAACGTTTTCATAGAATAAACGGTTCACCTGGGTGAGGATTTCAGAAGGGGACGCGGAAACCCTTGCGAGGGCGGTAAGGAAACCTTTTGTCAACGTCATGAAGAACGCTGCCTGCGTCCCTTTTCCGGAGACGTCACCGACGGCAACCCCAAGCCGTTTCTTGCCGAGGTCGATAAAATCAAAATAGTCGCCGCCGACTTCCAGTGCAGGAGCGCAGCGCGAAGCAATGTCAAGCTTCGAAGTCACCGGATTGGTCTTCGGGAGAAAGCTCATCTGAACACTCCGGGCAATCTCGAGTTCCTGCTGGAGGCGCTGCCGTTCCGTGATATGCCGTGCGAAGGCGGGTGCGATATCGTCATAATCGACGACACTGCTCTTCCGGTAGAGCATCCACACTCCGAGGACCACGCCGGCACCCATCAACACGACAAGTGAAGAACCGGAAAACGCAAGAAGCGCATTATTCACGCTGAGCAGTCCCGCAGTTTCCTGGAGGACGGAAAATGTAAACATCGACAGGAACGCTGTCAGTCCGTCGAATCGGCAGAACGCCCAGACCGAGACGCCGGCCGCGAACACCTGAACTACGATGGACACGGCGATGGGATCGAGATGCCCGAAGTTCAGGACACCCATCACCACCGATCCGGCGACAACGAGAAGCCACGACGGCGCAATGAATTTCCGCAGCAGGGAAACGACGAAGAGAATCGAAAAAGTGAAACTGAATACGTTCACGTATGCCGCATGGGCAAGAACATAGAGCGAAGGAACAGCCAAATCGAATGTATGGAGTGAAACATCCCCCGATTGGCTGACCGACAAGTGGAGCGCCCGGTCAGCAAGGTGCGTCAAGATCAGCGAGACGGCGAGACTCGCACTGCCAGCCGCAATTCCCCGGATAATTCCTTCGCCGATCTTTGGATGGGCGAAGTGCCCTTTTGCGATAAGGTCAAAACTGATGAATTTCTCTTTCCACGTCTCCCTGACGACCGCTTCACTCACAGCCCAAAACAGGAGCACTGCACCGCCGATAAAGATCGGAACCACTCCGAGCGTGATGAGCAATTCCCATCCCAGATTATCAGGAACCGACAGAAATGTCTCGATGCCGAAAAGCACGGCCGTGAGGACGCCGGCAATGATCGCCAGACGAAAACCGATTTCGTACGAACGGAATCGCCGAAACGCTACGACCACCATGGCAATCCCGATGATGACGTAGATGACGACGATGACGATCTCAAAGATATCGCGCGATTTCCCTTCGTCTTTTGCGTTCGGGACATTCTCTTCGATCGATGCAGACTTTATCCGGTTTCCCGCCACGACAGCTTTTGCCTTTGCGACCGTTCCCGGAAGACTGCCTTCCACCGTCCAGACAAATTCGTGGTCAACCCTGTACGGCTGCGAAATGGCCCGCTCAGATTGGCACGCGGCGGTGTCGCCCATCGACCTCGGTCCAACGATGTATGTTCGGAGAAATTTGTAGGCGAGCTCTTTCGCAGCGGGTTGGGGAAGAGATACAAGTCTGGCACTGTCCTCGATTCCCTGCTCGAAGTCGAGAAGCCTTCCGCGTGTATCGCGATCGACGCGGATATCACCCCGCAACACACTCACCACTTCTTCGGCGGCCTTCGAATCATCCGAGCCGCTGCCGGATGAGATCTTCCTGGATCGTTGCTTTTTCCAGCGCACTTCCCAGTAGTATGCCGGGATGCTGTCGCGAATCATCGCGTTCGACGCCTCGAGACCATAACGACGCTGTATCTCCGACGCGAGGTCGCTGTTCACTTTGAGCTGCACACTTTCGGACATGCCGGCGTAGTCGACACCGAGGTTATTGAGGAGCAGGCGTGAGTGTGCGAGGATGGAATCTGCGGTGAGTGTCAATCTCATGCCGCCGTACGGATGTGTCCGTGGAAAGAGCCACCAGACAATCGCGAGGGAGACCAACAAAACTCCAACAGAAGGGAAAATCCTGGTAAGATTTTTCATTGTCTTAGAAATGCAGGAGAGTCAGAAATTCAATTCGGTTACCCCACGAAATCAGGATTTTGAGGCTTTCGCAAGCTCGTCCTCGATGAATTCCCGTACTGCCGGCTTCAGGTAGATTTCTTCAATCCCGACCTCTGCCAACGCCTGTGCGAGGATTGAAGTCCTTTTCTGCGCAACAAGCCTCTTGTTCAAAACAATGATGCGTTCTGCCTTGAGAACACAGTATCCGCCGTCAAAATCGCCTTTTTCGTAGCGAAGGGAAATGCTGCTCTTTTCAGCCAGATCTTCGAGTTCTTTGAGGAGTTGATCTTGCGTCATTGTCTTCAGTCAGTCTTCAGAGGGAGAACGTGCGCCGGTCCTTCGTAAACTTATCCAATTTTGGGGAGAGTTCCAAACTTGCCTTGGCTGTTGCTCATTCGTGCGTTTTTTCGGGAGCTGAGACCCTGTTCCACCAGGGCTCAAGTCTGTTGCCCGACCAAATCGTCAGAAGAAAAAACAGAAAACCGCCCAGCAGGTCCACCACATAGTGGTAACGAAGATAGACGGTCCCGACAATAAGAAGTGCGGCAAGGATGGCGACGAAGCGTCTCGATTTCAATTTGAAGTGAAACGCGAGATACGTGCAGACGAGCGTCAATTGCGTGTGACCGCTCGGGAAAACATCACGCTGCACGACCTCGACGGGGTTTGGAAGCGAAGCGGAAATCGACTCCCCGGCGTTGATGATCCCCCGGAAAATATGGGTGAAGAAAATCCCCGGCAAATCGCGGTCAAGGTCGGCAAAATTGTGAAGCGTGAATCGCGGCCCGACGGCGGGAAGAAGGAAGTAGCCAAGATAGGAGAGATAAAATCCGTAAACGATCAGGAA
>DATDNS010000612.1:0-26164 GCA_036518155.1 Bacteroidota bacterium | reverse complement strand
AGCATTGCAGACAAAAAGGACAACACATTCTACGGGCGGGACCAGGCAAACACCTTCCTCCAATTGGTCTGGAACGGGCAATTCAATATTCCCCTGCAGACAACCGTGAGCGTGCTTTACAGCGCGAACACGAACGACCAGCAACTCTTCAAAACGGACACGACATTTTCGGGCAGGCTTGGTCCGGACAGCATCAAGACCACCACGACATTCAACTATACGGTGATTACATTTGGCGCGAGGTACAGGATGTTAGGGGACAACCTGCGGCTTGGAGCGACAGTGAGCCCGCAATTCGGAGCGTTCAACAGAGTCACCTACACCGCCTCTGCCGATTATACTGTGGATCGGCACAACTTCGCTTTCCAGTTCAACTACTACCAAAACAGCGGTATGGGTGACGATAAGATCGCGAGCATTATATACAGATACTTGTTCTAATCCGGAGTTCGCATGGCCTCCTACGACTTCAAAAAGAAGACGCTTCCGTTCCTTATCAGGATCGGCATCGGTCTGGGAATCGGCGCGATCGTCATCGTCATCACACAAGGGATCTTCTTCGATAAGATTGCGATCCTTCAAAGTATCGACCAGCTCACCGTCGACCTGCGGTATCAAAACCGGTATCAACGGAATGAGCCGCGCAACCTGAAGGACAGCGGAAACGTTGTCATCGTCAGCATTTCGAACGAAGATCTGAAGGCCATGCCAAGGACGTTCCCATTCCCGCGCAACTACTACGCCCATCTTATTGAGAACCTTAACTCTGCCGGTGCTGCCGTCATCGGACTCGATATAACCTTCGACAGTCCGCGCGAAGGCGATACCGCGCTCGCCGAGGTGCTGCAGAAGTATAACAATGTCGTCATCGCAACAACGGTCCAGGCCGGAGGCTCGAATGAATATGTCGACGTCCGCTCGCTGAAGGAAAACTACGGCAACGTGTTCTTTGAGGTCAACAGGAGGCAAATTGGATTGACCAACGTCTTGTGGGACCGGGACCAGGTAGTGAGGCGGTATATGCCGATGATGACGGCGGCGGACAATCTTATTCCGACGCTGGGATTTGCGTGCCTTGACCGGTACTTCAAGTTTCCACCATTGACCCGCGTAAAAATCGAAGACCAGGATTTCGTCCTGAAGGATCGCGTCATTCCAAAATATGATGCGACCAGTTTCATGCTCAACTACTACGGCCCTTCGAAGTACGAAAACGGATTCCGGTACGTGCCGTTCTCGCAGGTCATCGACGATTCAACGTTCAAGACAAAAGACGAGTTGGATTATGAAACGGACATCAATGCGTTCGACGATGCGACCAAGAGCCTCTTTAAGAACAAGATCGTGCTTGTCGGATCGACCATGCCCGAAGAACGTGATTACCACAACGTCCCAATCCCGAATATCGAAGAGGGGAAGAAAAACTATGCAATGAACGGGGTCGAGATTCACGCGACCGCAATACAGAATGTCCTCGACGGCAACTTCATTACGATTCTGGACCCGGGAATGGAGATGGGGCTTATCCTGGCGCTGTCGCTCATTACGTTCCTTGGGCTCTGGAGGTTCAGACAAATCAAAGTGCGGCACGTTTGGATCCTGGAAATCGCTTCCTTCATCATCGTTCTCGTTCTTGTGTTCGGAATCTTCGAACTCGCGATCGCCATCTTTTCGAGTTCCAGTATACTCATGAACATCGTCAATCCGAGTGTGGCGGTCATTCTGGCATACTTCGGAACGGCCGTCTATCAATATCTTGCGGAGCGGGAACAGAAGGCGATGATCAAAGGAGTCTTTGGACATTACCTGAATCCTGCCGTCGTCAACATGCTCGTCAATGAACCGGAGAAGGCAAAACTCGGCGGTGATCGACGTGAATTGACCATATTCTTTTCTGACATTGCCAGCTTTACGACGATATCGGAGCACTATCATAAGAACCCGGAAGGACTCGTGGAGTTGCTGAACGAGTATCTGGACGAAATGACATCGATCGTGCTGAAATACGACGGCACGCTCGACAAGTATGAAGGGGATGCTCTGATGGCGTTCTGGGGTGCCCCCCTGGCGCAAAAGGATCATGCGCTGCGGACGTGCTATGCAGCGCTAGAAATGCAAAAGCGCCTTGCTGAATTGCGACCCAAATGGAAAAAGGAGGGAAAGCCCGAGCTTTCTGCGCGATGTGGTTTGAACACGGGAATCGTGATCGTCGGGAATATGGGTGGAAAAGACAGGTTCGACTATACGGTCATTGGCGACAGCGTCAACCTGGCTTCACGCCTGGAAGGCGCAAACAAGCAGTACCAATCTCAGATCATGATCAGCGACTTCACCTTCAGTCACGTGAAAGGGAAAGTCGTCACCCGCGAACTTGACCTCATCCAGGTAAAGGGAAAAACGGAACCGGTGAAGGTGTACGAGTTGCTCGGCAAAACGGGAATGGAACAGACGGAGAATCAGAAACAGTCTCTGGAATTGTATCACGAAGGGTTGAAGCTGTACCGTGAACGGAAATGGGAAGAGGCGATTGCCTACTTCCAGCAAGCCGTCACACTCGACAGTACTTGCTACGTAGCACAAATCTATACACAACGTGCAAGCCTGTATCAGCTCAATCCGCCGCCGGATGATTGGAATGGCGTGTTTGTCATGACGACAAAATAGGAAAGCTCGGTCGGAGTTATCGTCGGAACCGGTTCTGACAAAAAATCCCGCACAGTTGCGGGATTTTTTGTTGTGACACGCCTCGGTGTGCTATCGGCTCTATCGTGCGAATCGATCCTCCTGGAGGATAAATCGGAGAGAAATCCTGTGGGTATCGCCAAGGTCGTTCAGCGGGCTAAAGTGCGCAAAGGAATAGTCGACGTCCAGCTTCCGAAAGTGCATCCCTGCTCCGAGCGTCAACTGCTTGACATCGCTGTAACCTATCCTTAAGGCAACAAGTTTCTTGTAGTCGAATTCCAGCCCGGCGTGCGGATCAAGACTGATCGGTCCAACATTTGCAATGGAAGCAAACTGCCGGTTCTCGAATCGGACATCAACGTCGCACGTTGGGGCAAACCTGCCGCCCAAAAGGTCGAGGTAATATGCCAGGCCGAATTTCATGGTTGGCGAGACGAGTTCATCGGTTCCGGTGCTCCACGCAAGGAATGTCGTTGTAATATCCTGGGCGTTGAGCCCGACAAAGAGATTATCGAGGGGAGAGTAGAGCAGCCCGATGTCAAATCCCACCCCCGTAGCAGAGAATTCTGCAAGAGTTCGCCGGATGAGCTTAATATTCACTCCATAGTAGAGGTCGGGTGAGTACCTGGAGGCATACGAAAGATAGACCGCCCAGTCTGCCGAGTTGAAATTCGTAATCTTGTCATAGTCCAGTCTGTTCACGGCATCCAGGACCCCGCTTCCGCTGTAATCGATCAGCGCATTCCTTGTGTCGGGTATTCCGTCGACACCCAGCCGCATCATGCTTACACCGAAACTTTCGTCCGCACCGTACGGAATCGCGACAGTGGCATAGTCGTAGTTGATGAGGCCTCCGAATCGTTCATCGTGCATCAACATCACTTCCGGGTACTCTATGCGGGCGAGGCCGGCCGGATTCCAGTAGCCCGCCGTTGCGTCACTTGCAAGCGCTGCTTGTGCGCTGCCCAGTCCCAAGGCTCTCCCGCCGACGCCGATTGCCATGAATTCTCCGGCATACTTCGCAATCGACTGGGTGCGAGCCTGCTGTGTAGCCACAAAAGCCAGAACTATCACAAGCGTTGTTTTCAAAGATATCTTCCGTAAAATGAAAAAACCGAATCCACAACTACCAGTGCGAATTCGGTCGTGCTTGAGAATCCCTTATGGAGCACCGACAACAATCGCACCTGATGAGAGTACATCGCCCGAACGGATGAAGAACAATCTCTAACAAGTGGCTGCGGTCAGTGGCTCCTTATTCTGCTTTAGTATACGAGTCCTTAAACTCAATTTCAAGCATCGTGCCTATTGAACCGGTTCGGCGCCGAGTTCCTTTCTCAACAGAAACAACATGGGATGCTCATTCACCGCACTTCCATTCAGGCTGCCATTGCCATTGGCGGGTTTTAGCTGGTTTTGCGGAATTGATTGAACGTGTTCACCGCCCCCGCTCGTCTGGGGGTGAAGAATCGGCTCAACATTCAACCGCGCTCCCAGCACCTGCTTCAGGGTCTCCGAAAGAAACTCTTTGTTGCGCTTGAGCATGGAGACGTGGTAGTCATCCGGACATCCAATTCGTAGTGTGCCCTGGACGCAATCGACAAACCGGCTCTCCGTGAGTACAGACCCGAGAGCGATTTTTGCCTTTGTCACCCCGTCAACGAATTCCATCCACCGGGCTTGAAGTTCCTCAGCAGAAGGAGTGGCAACGACAACAGGAGAGGGTGCTGCCGGGTGGAGCGTGGGTTTCTCAAACGTCGGCTCCTGTACGGTATACGCAGTGGGAGATGATGCAGCCTTGGCGAGGTCAAGCGGTTGATATTGTTTTGCGGAACCGACATACGTTGCGCTCCGCAAAGGGCCTGCGCTCACGGTACCGACAACCTTCAATTCTGACGGTGATTTTGGCAATCCGAGCGGGGATTCGACAGTACGTTGTTCACGACTACCCGTAGCGGAAGCCGTGGCTGGTGCGCTTCCGTTAAGCTTTTTTTTTATTTCGTTGATCTGCGTCAGAAGGTCTTCGATCCGAACGGATTGTTCCATCTTGATCATCTGAAGCAATGCAAGCTCAAGTTTGTATCGCGGTTGCGATACCCACCGAATGGATTGTTCAAGGTCCTGGGCAATCTTGATGAGCCGCAGCAAGTCGTGTTCACTGCATTCCGTTGCGGCTGCTTCGTAGCGTTTCCGATAGATTTCGGATGACTCGACCAAACGTGAAGATTCGGTGGTTTTGACGACGAGAATATTCCGAAAATGCTCGGCAAGCCCGCTCACAAACTCGCGCAGATCGTGTCCACTTTGCATAAGCTGATCGACGATTTCGATTCCGCCCCGGACGTTCTTCTCTTTAATGAGCGTCGACACTCTGAAGAACTGTTCCTGGTCCACGACATTCAGAACCAGGAGCACATCTTTCACGGTAATTGTGTTGCCGCAATACGACCGGATCTGGTCGAAGATGCTCTGGGCATCCCGCATGGAACCGTCTCCGCGTTTCGCGATCACCGCGAGCGCTTCGTCGTCGATTGTTACCCGCTCTTCACCGGCGATGTAGCGGAGCCGTGCGACAATTTCCTCGATGGCGATGCGGCGGAAGTCAAATCGCTGGCAGCGTGAGAGGATCGTCATCGGGACTTTGTGAACTTCCGTGGTGGCAAAAACGAATACCACGTGTGCCGGTGGTTCCTCAAGCGTCTTGAGAAGTGCGTTGAACGCTTCCTTGGTGAGCATATGCACTTCGTCGATGATATAGATCTTGAACTTCCCGTGTGTGGGGGTGTAACGGACTGACTCGCGAAGGTTTCGGATTTCGTCGACACCGCGGTTCGACGCCCCGTCGATTTCGATGACATCGAGGCTTCTTCCGGAGGTGATCTCTTCGCAAATTTCGCAGGTGTTGTCCGGATTGTTGTTAACGGGATTCTGGCAGTTGAGCGCTTTGGCGAGAATGCGCGCGGTTGTCGTTTTTCCGCAGCCCCTGGTGCCGCTGAAAATGTAGGCGTGCGCGACGCGGTTGGTGGCTATTGCGTTCCGGAGTGTACTGGTAACGTGAGACTGACCGATGACGTCTTCGAACACCATCGGCCGCCATTTACGGGCGGTGACCTGATAACTCATACGGCGGCAATGTAAGGAGAAAAAATGAAATTGTGAATGGCATTTATCACACGTCAGGAACGCTTTGTCCTGCGTGGGCCGAAGACGTAGTTGATCGCTTCCTCGATTTTCTCAACGGAGACAATGGTCAGCCCATCCTTCACCCGCTGGGGGATTTCGGATAGATCCTTCACATTGTCTCTGGGGATAATGACAGTTTTGATACCGCTGCGCTGCGCCGCAAGGAGCTTCTCATTAAGACCGCCGATGGGCAGCACATTTCCCCGCAACGTGATTTCTCCCGTCATGGCAATGTCATTCCGTGCTGCGCGGTTGCTTGCCGCCGAGATGATCGCCATGGCCATCGTGATTCCTGCCGAAGGTCCGTCTTTCGGAATGGCCCCCTCAGGCAAATGGATATGAATTTCGCGTCCCTTGTAGAAATCCGGGTTGATACCGAACGTTCTCGGATTTGACCGGATGTAGCTCAACGCCGCCTGCGCAGATTCTTTCATCACCTCGCCCAGTTGTCCGGTGAGGGTAAGGCGCTCGGCGCCCCGCATGATGGTCACATCGACATTCAGGATGTCTCCTCCAACGCTTGTCCACGCGAGGCCGGTCACAGAACCGATACGGCGTTCGCGCTCCGCTTCCTTCTTCCTGAATTTCGGAACGCCAAGGTATTGTTCCACCTTTTCTGCCGTCACGATGATCCGTTCGCGACGCGCCGGGGTCTTCTTTCGTTTTCCCCGGGTTTTCTCGTGCCCGTTCCTTCCCCGCGCAAGGACCAGCTCCTTCGCCACTTTCCGGCATACCGAAGCGATTTCCCGTTCAAGATTCCGCACGCCTGCTTCGCGGGTGTATTCCTGGATGATCTTCGTGATCGCAGAATCCTCGATCGCGACGTTCTTTTCATTCAAACCGTGCTCTTCGATCTGTTTCGGAATGATATGGCGTTTTGCAATTTCACGCTTTTCGTGCTCAAGGTAACCGGGGAGTTCAATGATTTCCATCCGGTCCTGGAGCGGCAACGGTATCTGGTAGCGCACATTCGCCGTTGTGATGAACATGACCTTGGAGAGATCGTAGTCCACCTCAAGGTAATGGTCGTTGAACGCGACATTTTGTTCGGGATCGAGCACCTCCAGCAATGCCGCCGACGGATCCCCCCGGAAATCCATGCTCATTTTGTCCACTTCATCCATGAGAATAACCGGATTGACAACGCCGGCCCGTTTCATGGATTGGATAATCTTTCCCGGCATCGAACCGATGTAGGTTCGTCGATGGCCGCGGATTTCCGCCTCATCCCGAATGCCGCCAAGGGAAATGCGGACAAGCTTCCGGCCCAATGCGCGGGCAATCGACTTGGCGAGCGACGTCTTTCCCACACCGGGCGGTCCGACGAAGCACAGGATCTGACCCCTCATCTCCTTCACCAGATTGAGCACTGCGATATGTTCAAGGATCCGCTCCTTTGGCTTTTCCAATCCGTAGTGGTCAGTGTCGAGGATCTTGCGCACGTGTTCCACCTCGAGGTTGTCTTTGGTGCGCTTCTGCCACGGCACGGCGACAAGCCAGTCCAGGAAATTCCGCGTAACGGTAAATTCCGGAGACATGGGGGGAGTCTTCTTCAGCTTGTTGAATTCTTCGAGTGCCTTTTCCTCGGCCTCTTTGGGCATCTTGGCCTTCAGGAGCTGATCCTTCAGTTTGATCAACTCGGGGGATGCCTCATCGTCGCCGAGCTCATCCTGCAGGATACGAATTTGCTCCTGGATGAAAAACTTGCGCTGCGATTTCTGAATATTGTCCTGTACCTTGCCATCGATCTCCCGCTCGATTTTCAGAATATCAACTTCCTTGGTGAGCGTCTTCGAAAGCTCGTAGAGTTGTTCGCGCAGTGTGGGAATGGCGAGGAGGCCCTGTTTTACTTCCACGGTCTGGATGAGGTTTGAGGCGATGTAATAGAGTCTGCGCTGCGGCTCCCTGATCGCCTCGAAAGACATCAGGACTTCGGGTGCAATATTCCGGTTGAGCCGAACATATTCGGCAAACAAGGCGGAAACGTGCCGGACAAGTGCATCGATTTCGTGTCCGGCAGGGAGCTCGGCTCGGTTGATGGCGATTTCGGCCTCGAGGAACGAAGGATTCGGGATGAATTTTTTCACCGTTGCCTGCACGACCCCGTCCACGAGGATTCTCATAAGACCGTTTGGCAATTTGAGCATCTGGATGATCTTTGCCACGGTTCCCTGCTGATAGACGTCTTCCGAGGTCGGCTCATCCGTGTTTGAACTCTTCTGTGCAACGAGGAAGATATTTTTGCTGCGCTCAAGAGCTTCGTTTGCCGCCCGGAGTGAGGATTCCCGTCCGACGAGGACCGGGAAGATCATGTAAGGAAAAACGACGACATCCCTGAGAGGCAACACCGGGAGTGTCGTGGGGATATTGTCGACCGTTTCAATCGTTGAATCGCTTACTTTGACAGCGTTATCACTCATGACCTTCTGTTGTTTCATTGCGATAGTCTCTAAGACAAAAAGAGGGCGCGACTCCCAGAGAGTGGCACCCATCCCTTTTCATAAAATATACCTCTGAATGCAGGAAGAGTCAAGGAACGGCTTGCGGACGCTGCGTGGGACCGCAATGGCAGCCGACCGTCAGCTCCTTGCGAAACCGGATCGATGTTCTCTGCGCTGCTGTTCCCTGAGTTGCTTCAATTTCCCGGCCGGAATGTTCTTGACGAGATCCGAGGCTGAGCATCCGCAATCATCCTCGCAAAAACCAAACGCGGATCGGCTCCTTTTACGGACGTAGGAACGTACGAGGAGAAACGCCGTCAGCACGACGATTGCGAGCGATATGATTTGTTGCCAATTCATGAACATTCCGTCACATCATCAGTAATCCAACGTGATAGACGATCAACGTGACGACATAGGCCAGGCTTGTCATATAGGCGATCTGAAAGAGGGGCCATTTCCATCCGTTCGTTTCACGACGCACGATGGCCACGGTCGACATGCACTGCATCGCCAGGACATAGTAGATCATCAAGCAAATTGCCGTCAGCGTTGTGAACGTATGGCTGCCGGTCTCAGGATCAACGTCTTGTTGGAGGCGCTCGCGCAGCGAGGCGTTTCCCGAGGATTCATTGGCATCCTTGATACCGTAGATCGTACCCATCGTGCTGACAAAAACTTCCCGCTGCAAAACCGATGCCACCAGGCCCAGGCCAATTTTCCAGTCGAAGCCGAGCGGTCTGATTGCGGGTTCGATAAAGCGCCCGGCCTGGCCGGCAAAACTCTGCCTGAGCTGATCGGACGGAGTACCGTGGTCAAGTTTCGGATAGGTTGCGAGAAACCACAGGATGATCGAGACGCCGAGGATAATCGTTCCGGCACGTTTGAGGAACTGTGTGGAGCGGTTCCACATCTGAAGAAGGACGGATTTCAGCGAAGGCATTTTGTACGGCGGGAGTTCCATAATAAACGCCGGAGTCTCACTCTTCAGTAATGTTTTTTTGAACAACCAGGCGCTTCCGAGTGCTGCGATGATCCCAAGCAGGTACATCGACACAAGAGTAAGACCCGCAAGATTGACAAATCCAAGAACCGATTTGGAGGGAATAAATGCCGCGATCATCAGCACATAGATCGGGAGTCTTGCGCTGCAACTGACCAACGGTGCAACGAGGATCGTCACCAACCGGTCCTTCTTGCTTTCGATCGTACGTGTGGCCATGATGCCGGGGATCGCACAGGCAAAGGAACTCAGCATGGGAATAAACGACTTCCCGTGAAGACCTACTTTGCTCATCACACGGTCCATGATGAATGCGGCGCGTGCCATGTATCCCGTATCTTCCAGTATCCCGATATACAGGAAGAGAAAAATGATCTGAGGCAAAAATGTTACCACCGCTCCTACGCCGGCAATTGCACCGTTGATGATAAGGTCCCGGAGATCGCCGGGCGGCATGACGGACGCGACTAGGTCGCCGAGCGCGTTGAATCCCGCTCCGATTAAATCCATCGGTCCCGTTGCCCACGTGAAAATCCCCTGGAACATCAGCGTCATCAAAACGATGAAAATCACAAATCCCCAGATCCTGTGCGTCAGAATTCTGTCGATCTTGTCGCTCGTACTGAGAGTCTTTCGCGGTGTTTTCTTGACGGCGGTTTCGCACACGCCCTGAATCCACGCGTACCTTCCCTCAACGATGGCGGAAAGGCGATCAATTCCAAGTGCATCAAGCCGGTCTTGGTCTTGCTGAACGTGGGCCAGGACTTCCGGCGCGAATCGACTTCTATGCTCATCGAGAACAGCGGGCGAGCCAAGGAGATGGACTGACTCGTGAAACGCTTCGCTTGCGGACATTGCGTGATGATGGAGCAACAAGCCCCGAAGTTCCTCAAGCTCTGATCTCAGGGGTTCCTCCACCGTCCATTGGCGGGATTTCAGAGAAGGGACAATCTTCTCTGCGATAGCAAGCTTCAGCTCCCGAATGCCAACTCCCTTTGTGGCGACGGTACGGATAACCCTTACGCCAAGGATATCCGACAGTTTGTTCGCGTCGACAATAATACCGTCCTGTTCGGCGACGTCGACCATGTTGAGGGCAATAACAACCGGGATCTCACAATCAAGGATCTGGCTGATCAAATAGAGATTGCGCTCAAGGTTGCTTGCATCAACGACGCAGATGACGGTATCGGGAGGCGGAGTGTGCTCGAGCCGGCCGAGAAGGACATCGGTGGCAATTTTTTCGTCGGGCGAATGGGGTGTGAGACTGTAGGCGCCGGGAAGATCGAGAAGTGCAACCTCCCGTCCATCTTCGAGCAGCACTCTACCTTCCTTTTTCTCGACCGTCACGCCAGGATAGTTCGCGACCTTTTGGCGAAGCCCGGTCAGCGCGTTGAACAACGCGGTCTTGCCGGAGTTGGGGTTGCCAATGATGGCGATGTGACTTACGCTCGATTCAACCGTGTCGCGAAACATTACTTCTTCACTCTTTCTATCATAACCGCTTTCGCTTCTTTTCGTCGAAGTGAGAGGCGGTATCCTCTTACCGAGATTTCAATCGGATCACCGAGCGGAGCCAGGCGTATCACTTCAATCGCAACTCCCTTCGTGAGCCCCATTTCCAGGAGTCTTTGCCGGATCTCAAATGCGGGCGCATTGAGACTCCATACTATTCCCCTCTCTCCCGGGACGAGAGTGTCCAGCGCTACTTCCTTCATTACAATCCCACTTGAAGAAAGCGCCGTGGGTAGCTGCAACCCATTGAAATTCGGTCTGCTATCGATGCCAAATATCTGTCTTTCGGAGATAAATCTATCTCATTTAATATAGGACTAATTTAGTCCTATTAACAGAAAAAATCAATATGGGAGTTGAAATTCTGAAGAAATCAAGCAAATATGATGCGGATTAGTCACATCATAAGGCAGATGAATATGCAGGCACTAAAAGACAAGGTGGTCCTGGTAACGGGGGGGTCCAGAGGAATCGGAGCGGCAATAGCAAAAGGGTTCGCCAGGGAGGGATCCCTTGTGGGTATCACCTATCGCTCCGACAGACAATCTGCGTTGGCGTGTTCCGACGAGATCAGGAAAATTGGATCTGAGTGCAGGCTGATGAAGGCAAACGTTGCTCGTCACAATGATGTCAAGAAGTCCGTCAAAGAAATGTATTCCAGATATGGCCGGATTGACGTATTGGTCAATAACGCGGGAATATGGAAGGAAGCAAGAATAGGGGATATTTCAGAACGGGAGTGGGACGAAACAATGGAAATCAACCTCAAAGGGACGTTTCTTTTCTGTAACGCTGTTGCTCCCTTGATGAAGAAGCAGAAATATGGCAAAATCATCAATATTTCAAGCACAGCTGGGCAGCGCGGTGAACCGCTACATTCTCCTTACGCGGCCTCAAAGGGTGGTGTCATCGCATTCACAAAGTCAATTGCAGCCGAGCTGGCCCCCTTCAACATCAATGTTAACTCGGTATCCCCTGGTTGGGTGGAAACAGATATGACTCTGGAGACTCTTGGAAATCCTTCGCTTCGGTCTGAAATCGATAAAGCAATCCCCAGAGGGAGAGTTGCAACTCCGGAGGATATTGTTGGGGCGGTCCTATTCTTAGCTTCAGATCTCTCAAAACACATCGTCGGGGCGACGATTAATATCAACGGTGGAAGTGTCCTTTTTTGAGCGATTTCGCTTTCCTTTCATTACGGGAATGCTTATATTTTAGCTGAAATAAGGCACAGCCCAATTCAGCTCAAATTGGCAGTCGATCCGTCCGCAACATTCTATTCTTGCCAGTCAACCAATTGGGCTGAGGTCATAAAGAAAAACATTAAGTGATTGATTTAGGTGCAGTTGTTTTGGACCTGCAATCGCGATAATGTGGTGGGTTGAATTCGGTTCTTGACCTGCTTTGTATTTGTTGGGCATTCTGTCTTAACGCTAGTTGAGAGCATCCCGCTTACGGTTTGAAAAGAACGAAAGTCTTTCGAAAGAAACGGGTGGGAGACCAAAGAGAAAGTTTCAGACTATGCACGAAGATTGTGTGAAATTCTAATTCATCCGGCCAACGATCCTGCCAAATTTGGCCCAAACTAATTCCAGATGAGGCCAGCAAGAGATGGATCGATGACATACTTCCCAAAAACAATCAGAAAGGATTTCCATGGACAGATTTCAAGAACTCGTTGACCTGATCCAGACCTACAAGGTCGATTTTGACAAGTTTTACCAAAAGAAAAACAAATCTGCCGGCGTCAGGCTTCGCAAACACATGGCAGACTTGAAAAGGAAGGCTCAGGAAATTCGGAACGAGGTCCAGGATGTCAAGGCAAAGATGGCGGAAGAGGGTGAGCCAAAGGCACCGGCAGCCTGAACGTTGTTTGAAGAGGGGAGTAAGCTCCGGTTTTAGCAGCAGACATTGCGGCGTTCAATTCCGTACCTAAGTCGCCCGGATCCTTCTCCTCAGTTGGGTTGATGAGACCTTCAGCAAAGCGCGCCGAGAGTGAGCTCGTCCATGAAACGTGCGGCGGCAGAGCGGCAAAACGTGTGAGATTGATTTTTTTTAATTGAATCACCGAACAAAGTATCGGCTGTATTTGTTATATTATACACGAAGAAAAAGTAGTTTGTTCTTATGCGTGGTTTTTTTTGTTCCGGGGATTTATGAAGAAATACATCGTTCTAGGTTTGCTCGCAGGCGTTTCAATTTCCGCTTTACTCATCTATCTGAGAAAGAAGAAGCTGGAAGGCATGGAGTTTCGGGAATTTTTCGACTCATCAACAGTAGCCGACGATCTCTTCGGCGACGCATTCGTCGAGTTACCCGACAAGCCATAGTAAAAAATCATCTCTGAAGATCCGACCCTCGCCGCCTCAACAGCATTGAAGACTTTGAGAAGGCGGGGGTTTGTCGTTTCTCCCCACCGGTATCGGGTGAACCACCCGTTCTTGACTTTGTTGATATTTCTCCTACTTTGCGGGAGCGCCAGTGTTCTGAAGCACGATTTGTGGTTTCGTGTTGTGCGCATTCCTCCAACGGTTGTTCCACACCCCTTTTGTACATGACAGACCAGCCGGAAGAAATACAGTCGGAATCGGTATTCTCAGCGCTCAGGAAGGCGCTGCAATACGAACTCGAACAGCTCAAGACAACGCGGCAGGAGATATCACTGTTTGGCGGGGTTCAGGTCGGTTCCTTCGCAGATCACTGCTATTACCGGTTCGAAATTCCGGAAGATCTTTTTCTTCAAACAATCGAACCCGCCACATTTTCTGTCGGCCAGTCACAGCCGGTCGTCGTCAAGGGTAAGATTATTGGTGTGGACAACCAATTCATGACAGTTGCGCTCCCCACCGATTTTGGTCCCTTCTTGCCTGAGACGAAATGCGTTTGGAGTTACGAAGAACACCTGCAACCCGTCCTTTCGATGCTTCCCGCCGAAGCGGGTTCGTCGGCAATGGCCGCACTGCTGTTTGACCCGTCCGACGAATCGAACGCCAATGCGTCGACAGTCGATCCCCAGTTTCTCCCCGATACGCCTCCGAACCAGGCAGAGACCATAAGAAAAGTTCTTCAAAACAGAGTCTCGGTATTGTGGGGTCCCATCCTGACAGGAAAGACCCACGTGCTTGCCCTCCTTGCGGCAAACTACGTCAAGGCCGGCAAGCGGGTCCTTTTTCTGGCGAACGCCAACGATCATGTCGATGTGACCCTCCTCAAAACCGTCGAGCTTGGTCAAAAACTGGGTGTGGATTTGTCGAAGTCGGCGGCCCGGCTTGGCTTTCCTTCGCCGTCCTTCGCAGCACTTATTGGTCCGTACTCCTTCGAACAACAGATTGCGGCGCTAAGAAATGAAAAGAGAAAAATCTTCCAAGAACGGGTCACGTTGCTGCAAAAGTACTGGCTGGTAAAGAACAAACAAAGTCTGAATGAGGATTTCTACGCGAGGATCCAAAGCATGCGTGACAGGCTGGGCGATCTGCGCAAGCAAAGCGAACAGCTCAGCAAAGACCTGGAGAGCATTCGTGAGATTGTTCAGAGACATCAGGGAGCATCGGTCATCGAGAAACTCAAGAAGGGCTACACAAAGGAAGAGCTTGCTCTCGCCCAAAAACAGCTCGGTGAAAAACAGCAGTCACAAAAGCGGCTTCAATCTCTCCAACAGAGTCTCTCCAACGAAATCACCCTCGTCGAGTCGAACGCTCCCATTACAGCCGATGAAATGAAGGAATTCCGGCTTTCCGTGAAGCGGATCGAAGAGCTTGGCGGCATCGACAGGGTGACACAGGCAGTCGACGAATTTGTGACGATCGACGAAGCATCGCAGCTCAAATGGAAACAATTTGTCTGCACGAGTGTCTGGACGGCGCTCGTCGATTCCCGGATGCGGGGCCTGCAATTCGACCTGATCCTTGTTGACGATGCTGAGACGGTGTATCTCCCCGCCCTTGCCGGTCTCGCGACGCTTGCCAGAGATCGCATGTTGATTGCCGGAGACCCCTTCCAGCTCGAGCCGGAATCGTTCACGAAGAACGCCTTGGCCGAGCGGTGGCTTCACAGAGATATCTTTCTCCACGTTGCCCGGACCGAAGAGCTCAATAAACTCTTCGACTGGACCGACAAACACGCGCAATGGGCCATGGTGCTCGGTTCGCATTTTGCCACGACGCCGAAACTCTCACTCTTTACCGCCTCGGTGTTGTTCGATGACAAAATCAATGTCTTCACAACGCCGCAGGCGAAGGGGTCGATCTACTTTCTCGACACAAGCGATGCAAAATCCTCGTGCAAGCAGTACGTCGGGCGAAAGAAAATACTGCCTTACAACGAATACCATACGAAGAAAGTTGTTGAATGCGTGAAGCACGCTCTTCTTGAGGCGCAGTGCAAGCCCGGTGAGATCGGCGTCATCCTTCCGTTTGCCGGACCGACTCTTTTCACCAAGCTCCAGCTGCGGATGCTCGGCCTGACAGACGTGGAGGTGGGGACGCCCCAGAGTTTCCGGGGCCGAAGAAAACGCACGATCATTTTCGACACGACGATGGCCGGCGTGGACTACACAATGAAGCAAATCGACGACAAAAAGGCGGGGGAGCACAAGATTGCCAGACTCTTCAACACGATTTTTTCCAGTGTTGGCGAGGATTTCTATATCGTCGCAGACATGAATCATTTCCGCACGGTCTACAAAGATCGTTTGTTCACGCGTCTGCTTATGCTGCTCCAGGCGGAAGCCGATCAGCGCTCATCCTTTACTTCAGCAGCGAAGAAATTTGAAAGCCTGGAATGGGACCGGTATGATGCACTGGTTTCCGCATCGTCCGGGACCGGTCCTTCATCAAAGGACGCAGACCGGGGATCCAGGGGGCCTGAGAAAAAGGAGGATGCCGAACTCGCTCTGAAAATGAAGATGCTTTTGCAGCAGCAGAAGACGAATCCTGCACTGGCAAGTCGTAACATCGAGCGGGAGACGCACGATGCGGTCCTGCGAATACTTGGGCTGCGGACGGATTTGAACCTGCTTTCACAGTACATCGGCGGAGATCTTCTCTTCCGTACGTCCCTTGTGACCGAACAGGCATCGAAGCGGCTGCCGCGTGATTTCTGCCAGGGTGAGCGTGAATTCCGGGAAATTACGGAGCGGTGGAACACGATTATCTACGAGATGTCCGGCGGCAGCAAAACGGACTTGTCGTACTTCTCAAAAAAATCACCCGAAGCGCGCGTGCGTCACGACATCCGGAACCTCCGGACGTTCTATTCATCGGATGTTGAAGCCGCCATCGAGGAAGGGAAACAGAAGGTTGCTGTGGAAGTATCAAAAATATTTCAGGAGCTCCTCGGCAAATCGCAGCCGTCCAATCCGACAGAATGGTCAACGTCATACCTGAACTTCCTCTCAAAACTCGAATCGTATCTCACCTGGATCTCGGAACAACTACGGCGGTAATGGTACGCTCCGCAAGGTTCACCAGCCATTCAGTATAGCTTGCCGTCCCCACCGTTTTTTCGCCAGGTCCACTCCGTTTACCTCCAAATTCACTCAGAAACCCTGAGTCTGCACCCGGCAGATCCATTTTCTTGACGTGTCGGGCAATAAGGGGTATATTCATTTTCAATCCGACAGGTGTCTGCAATGCTTTGGGATTTGCTCGTCAATATTCTCGTTGTCGTTCTTGTCGTCCTGCTGAACGCGTTCTTTGTCGCGGCGGAATTTGCAATCGTCAGGGTCCGGGACACGCAAATCCAGCCTCTCGCGGAGAAGGGAAATCTGCGGGCGGCGGTTGCAAGAGAAATCATTGCTCATATGGATGCGTATCTCTCGGCAACTCAGCTGGGCATCACCATGGCGAGTCTTGCCCTTGGCTGGATTGGCGAGCCGTTGGTTTCCGGGATGATCCGGCCACTGTTTGCAGCCGTTGGCCTTGAAAATGCAAAATTGATTGAGGCGGCAGCCATTACGATCGGTTTTTCCATCATCACGTTCCTGCACATCACCCTTGGCGAACAGGCCCCAAAATGGCTGGCAATCCAGAAGGCCCGGGGAACGATGCTGCTGATATCCTATCCGCTCAAACTGTTCTTCGTTATTTTCAGACCGATCATCGTCTCCCTGAACACTTTCTCGAACGGAATTCTCCGAGTCCTTGGGTTTGAAGCAATCTCCGTTGCCGAACTTACGCATTCTCAGGAAGAGCTCCGACTCCTGCTTCTGCAGGACAAACGCGTATCCGCGACGAGCAAGACCATCGTACTCAATGCCATGGATTTTCGGCGAAAACAGGCCCGCCACGCGATGATTTCGCGAAAAGAAATAGTCGCGCTTTCGCTGGGGGCAGCTGTCCGCGAGAACGTCGAAATTATGCGGTCGAACAAGTTCTCACGGTTCCCGGTGTACAAGGATACGATCGATAATATCATCGGCGTTGTTCACACGAAAGATATTTTCAGGTCTGATCGTCACTTGAAACCCGATTTCCGGCTTGAAACGGTGATGCGTGATGCGATTGTCATGCCGGAGACCGCGACCCTTGAGAGAGTCCTCGAAACCATGATGCAGAAGAAAGTGCACCTCATCCCGCTTGCCGACGAATTCGGCGGAACGGCAGGAATTATTACCCTCGAGAACGTGCTCGAAGAACTGGTCGGGAATATTCAGGATGAGTTTGACAGGGAAGCGCCGGAGGTCGTCAAGGTAAGTGAAACGGAGTATCTGGTCGATGCGAACATTACCACCACGGATGTCGAAAGATTGATAAATCAGGAACTCTCGGCCAAGGATATCCTTTCCATCGGGGCGTTTGCCATCGAACACCTCGGCCATATTCCCAGGAAGGGAGAAAAATTCCGCGTGGATGGAACGGAATTCATCATTGAATCTGTCCACGATCGGGTCGTTGCTTCGATCCGGATTCGTCGAACTCCGCCTCAGAAAGCAAAAGAAAGGAAAAAGAAATAACGGCAGGAAAAGGCTTTTGCCGGAGCAACCCGCAGCCGGACTCTGCAGCTTCTGACAGCACAATTACCGAGCGGGCTTTACGATATCGCGACGTTCGATACTGACACGTTCGCTGTCGGGAAGGGCCGTGAGGACAAAGACCTCCTCGAGCTTTACAAAATCGACGCCGGGGCTGAGGGTGATCGATTTAAAAAGTGTTCCGGGGTGTTCTTCCACACTACGCACAACGCCGACCCGGATGTCCGGGGGAAAGGTACTGCTGTACGAAGAAGTGAGCACGACATCCCCCACTTTCACATCGAGCGTTTTTGCGACATTCTTGAAGACGAGATTCTTTCCATCCCATGCAATGATCCCATCGACCCGGCTGCGCTCGATTTTTCCGCTTGCGCGAAAATCGACGTTGAGCGCAAGGTTGACAATTGCATAGTGCCTGCTCACGGAGACCACGAGACCAACGAGACCCCCGTCGCCGATGACCGGCATCATCGGTTTGATGCCGTCTGCCTCGCCGAGGTCAATCGTCAACGTGTTGCGCAGGAGTGTGAGATTCTTGCCGATAACCTCTGCTGCAACGATGTCAAACGGCGTCTGCTCTCTGAGTTTCAGCAGTTCCCGAAGTCGCAGGTTTTCGAGTTTTGCCTCGCGAAGTCTGTTGGCTTCATCGGCAAGCTGAATATTTGTTCGTCGCAACAGCCGGTTTTCAGATTCGAGGGAAAAATATCGCGGAATGAAGATCACTTGTTCCTGGAGCAAACCGTAGGTGATCGTGGCCATGGAGCGTAACCGCTTGAGCTGAACGTTGTCATTCAGCGCCAGAAGAATGAGGGAGGCCGCGAGCAAACCCGCCAGCACAGCATACTCCCTGAACTGCATAAGAATATCGTAGAGGCGCTGGAGCATCGGTCAGTACGGGTTCATCAAAGAGAGCAGTGCAGGGAACAGCAGAACGATGGACAGACGATGCCCGGTCAGTACCGCCTGCTGCGTAACAACACCTTCGAGTAGTGAGCCAGATCCTCAAGGACCTTGCCGGTTCCCCTGACAACCGCCGTTAACGGGTCTTCCGCCACGTGGACCGGCAGGTTTGTTTCGAGGCGAAGCCGTTCGTCCAGTCCTTTAAGCAGCGCTCCGCCTCCCGTCAGCATAATTCCGCGGTCGAGAATATCGGCGGAAAGTTCGGGGGGAGTTCGCTCAAGCGTAATCTTCACTCCTTCGACAATCTGGGCAATTGGCTCATTGAGCGCTTCCCGGATTTCCACCGAGCTCACCTCGGTGGTTTTTGGAACTCCGTTGACAAGATCGCGACCCTTGACCTGAATCGTAATTTCTTCCTTCAGAGGCATTGCCGAACCCACTTCGCATTTGATGGCTTCCGAAGTGCGCTCGCCGATGAGAATATTGTGGTTGCGCTTGAAGAACTGGATGATCGCGTTGTTCATTTCATCCCCTGCAACACGCCTCGATTCCTCGTTGACAATACCGGAGAGCGCAATAACGGCGATTTCGGTGGTTCCGCCTCCGATATCGACCACCATGTTGCCGACGGGGGCATCGACATCGAGGTTGACACCAATTGCTGCGGCCATCGGTTCTGCGAGCAAATGGACTTCCTTCGCCCCGGCGTGCTCTGCGGAGTCGCGCACGGCCCGTTTTTCCACCTCGGTGATTCCGGATGGAACGGACACCACAATCCGCCGACTCGGGACCCAGCTGACGCTGATCTTCTTGATAAATTCCCTCAACATTCCTTCTGCAATTTCAAAGTCAGCAATGACTCCGTCTTTCATCGGACGGATTGTACGAATGTCTTTGTGAGTACGTCCGAGCATTTCCTTGGCATCGTTCCCGATGGCGATAATCCGCTTCGTGTTGCGATCGAAGGCGACAATCGATGGCTCGTTGAGGATGATACCCTTGCCCTTCATCCAGATAACGGTATTGGCTGTGCCAAGGTCGATGGCAAGGTCCGCGGAAAACAGTGAGAAAAGTCCCATAGCAAATAGCCAAGATTAGAAGTTGATAATTTGAGGGTCTAAGTTCGTGGTTCTGTGATGAGCAAACATGCAGGCCCTCGTCCAACCGCTATCGCCCCGCTGTTTTGTCGGCCACTCATCAGTGTCGAAAATGTCTGACGCCGGTAAAGACCATTGTCACGTTATGTTCATCAGCAGCCTTGATCACGTCCTGATCCCGTACGGAACCGCCGGGTTGAATGACCGCGGTAGCGCCGACGTTGACTGCTTCCAACAATCCATCGGCAAACGGGAAAAAAGCATCCGATGCCATTGCACAACCCTTCAGATCGAAGCCTGCATCCGCAGCTTTCAGTGCCGCCAGTTTTGAAGAATCCACGCGGGACATTTGTCCCGCCCCGACGCCGAGCGTCCGGTCTGCACGGGCGTAGACAATCGCGTTCGATTTGACGTGCTTCGCGATATTCCAGGCAAACATCATCGCCGACAGTTCATCGTCGGTCGGGCCCCGACGGGTGACCACACGCAGTTGATCCCGATGGAGACGGTGCTGATCGGGGTCCTGGACAAGGAGGCCGCCGGTGACGCTCCGCACATCAAAGTCACGGAGCGTGCGGAGGTTGACGTTCTGCTGCATGATGCGACGGTCCTTCTTCCTGGTTAACAGGTCGAGCACGCGTGGCTCAAAATCCGGAGCGATGACGACTTCGAGGAAAATTTCGTTAAGAAGTTCGGCTGTCGGCACATCAAGCGGCCTGTTCATCGCCACGATTCCCCCGAACGCCGATTTTTGATCCGTGGCAAGCGCTTTGGTGTACGCTTCCGACAGTGAAGGGGCCGTAGCAACGCCGCAGGGATTACCGTGTTTGATAATCACCACGGTCGGATCATTGAATTCTGCGCAAACCTGTGCGGCAGTATTGACATCAAGGATGTTGTTGTATGAAAGCTCCTTGCCGTGCAGTTTCTTAAAATACTCGTTGAATTTTCCGTAGAGGGCCGCCCCCTGATGTGGATTTTCGCCGTAGCGAAGATCCTGCGCACGTCTTGCGGAGAGCGTCAGCGTTTCCGGGAATCCTGTTGAAGGTGTCAGGTTTCGTAAATAGGAAGCGATAACGGAGTCATAATGCGCGGTGTGCTGAAACGCTGCACACGCGAGCTGAAAGCGTGTTTGCTCGGTGATGCAGCCGTCGTGCGACCGCATTTCTTCGGCGATAACTCCGTAGAGGTCCGGGTTTACGATGACCGCGACGTGGCGATAATTCTTCGCGGCTGCTCGAACCATCGTGGGACCCCCGATGTCGATATTCTCAATGGCCGTTTCGAGTTTGACATCTTCATTGGCGATTGTCTGCTCAAACGGGTAGAGGTTCACGACGACAAGATCGATGGCCTCGATGTCGTGTTCTTTCATTTGTTCGACGTGCCCGGGATTGTCACCAATCGCCAACAAGCCGCCGAGGATTTTCGGATGAACAGTCTTGACCCTTCCGTCGAGAATCTCCGGAAACCCGGTGACCTCGGAAACAGACGTTACTTCAAACCCGCCATCCCGCAGTGCGCTCAACGTTCCGCCCGTGGAGATGATCCGGACGTTGAAGTCGTTCAGGGTGGCAGCGAATTGAAGGATCCCGCGCTTGTCTGAGACGCTGACGAGAGCCCTGCGGACCTTGAGAAGAGAACCCCCGTGCCGACCTGATTCTTTGCTCTGGCCGATCATTGGTATGGTTGTGCCTGTCATTGGATCCAGACGTTTCTTCCCTCAATGGAAACCCGGTTCGCGGCAAACGCCGCGAGCGCTGCCGGGTAAATTTCGTGTTCGATCAAAAGAACTCTTGCTGCAAGTGTTTCCGGCGTGTCGTTACGGAACACTTCAACGGCCTTCTGCAGCACAATAGGACCACTGTCATACTCCTCGTAAACGAGATGAACGGTTGCGCCGGTGACCTTCACGCCGGAAGCGAGCACAGCTTCGTGAACGTGAATGCCATACATTCCTGCCCCACCGAATAACGGAAGTAATGCAGGGTGAATGTTCAAAATCCTGTTCCTGAATCGCTCGATGACCTGCGTCGGAACCTTCTTCATGTATCCCGCCAATGCGATAAGCTCAACATTGTGTCGTGTGAGCAGCTCCAACAGTTGCTCAACATAGACGCGTTCCGAAGAGCACTGCTTTTGACTGAGATGAATTGCGGGAATGTTCTGTGAGCGGGCAACTTCCAACGCCCCGGCGTTCGAATTATTGCTCACCAGGAGGGATACGCGTGCAGGCAATCGACCTTCCTTAACAGCTTTCAGAATTGCTTGAACGTTCGATCCGCGCCCTGATGCGAATACAGCGATGTTCATTCAATCGGCAACAAGCATGGGTCCATTCAGCGACGCCAAAATGTAGTGAGAAGTTGAAGGATAGTCAACCAAATGACACGCGCTCGCACCGGAGCGATGCGCACACGTACCCCCGGTCACGTCCGGCCGTTTCCTTGATTGTTTCTTCCATAATAAAGATATTGTCACGGCGCCTCCGGCGAGGTTGATCCGGACGGCGGACGAGATCCATCGACCATGAGGAACCACATCCGGGAGGGTTTTATGAAGTTGTTCGGGACGGCATTACTTGCGGCGGTCATTCTTCCGACGTTCAGTGTCCGGTCGCAACAAGTTGGCGCGGATTGGGAGACGAAACTCCGGTCGATCCCCAGCCAGGAGATCGTGCGGGAGAACGACAAAAGGCTCTCCGCTCACCCCCACCATGTGGGTTCTCCGTACGACAAGGAGAATGCGGAATGGATTCTCTCGAAATTCAAGGAATGGGGTTTCGACGCAAAGATCGAGACGTTTGATGTATTGTTCCCGACACCCAAAGAGCGGTTCCTGGAATTGGTCGGACCGAAGCAATTCACCGCCAGACTCAATGAACCCGGACTTGACGTTGATCCGACGTCCAATCAACAGGATGAACAGCTGCCCACATACAATGCATACTCAATCGACGGCGATGTGACAGGGCAGCTGATCTACGTCAATTACGGCATCCCCAGTGATTATGAAGAGCTTGACCGACAGGGAATATCCGTGAAGGGTGCAATCGTCATTGCGCGCTATGGTGGCTCCTGGCGCGGTATCAAGCCAAAGGTCGCTGCAGAGCACGGCGCGGTCGGATGTATCATCTATTCGGACCCCCAGGACGATGGGTACTTTCGTGGCGACGTTTTTCCGAACGGAGCCTACAGGAACAAAGACGGAGTACAGAGGGGCAGCGTTATGGACATTCCAATCTATCCCGGCGACCCGCTCACGCCGGGAGTCGGGGCTACAAAGAATGCGAAACGCCTCGACCTCAAAGATGTCAAAGTCCTGACGAAGATCCCCGTGCTGCCTATTTCCTACGGCGACGCGCAGCCGCTTCTCGAGAATCTCGGCGGACCCGTAGCGCCGGAATCGTGGCGGGGAGCGCTGCCGATTACCTATCATATCGGCCCGGGTCCGGCGAAGGTCCACCTCAAAGTGGCATTCAACTGGGACCTCAAGCCTGTTCACGACGTCATCGCCAAAATCCCCGGGACAACGTACCCGGACGAATGGATTATTCGCGGTAATCATCAGGATGCATGGGTCAATGGGGCGGAAGATCCGGTTTCGGGTATTGCTGCCGAGCTTGAGGAAGCTCGTGCCTTTGGGGAATTACTGAAGCAGGGGTGGAAGCCGAAACGGACAATTGTGTATTGCGCCTGGGACGGGGAAGAAGAAGGACTGTTAGGTTCCACAGAGTGGGTCGAGGCGCACGCCGACGAATTGGCGGAGAAAGCCGTCCTCTATATCAATTCTGATTCCAACGGAAGAGGATTCTTTGGCGCGTCGGGATCTCACACTCTTGAAAAATTCATCAACGGCGTGGCGAAGGACATTACAGATCCCGAAAAGAACATTTCCGTTTGGAAAAGAAGCGAACTCATGAGAATATCCAGAGCACGATCGCCGGAAGATCGCACGGACGTCCGTCAGCGCACCGATCTCCGCATCGGTGCACTTGGATCAGGATCGGATTACACGCCGTTCATTGATCATCTTGGAATTGCATCGCTCGACATTGGCTTCGGGGGAGAAGACGGTGGAGGAATATATCATTCCGTGTACGATGATTTCTATTGGTACACGCATTTTTCCGACAAGAACTTCGTCTACGGGCGGACATTGGCACAAACAGGGGCGACGGCAGTGTTCCGCGTCGCAGAGTCGGACGTCCTTCCGTTTGATTTTGCGGACTTCGTCGACACGATACGGAAGTATGTTGACGATTTGAAAAAGCTGCACAAATCGATGCAGGATGAAATACGGGAACGGAACAAAGAAATCAAGGAGGGCGTGTACAATGCCGTTGCAGATCCACAGATCGTAACGGTTGCGCCCGCCGTTGAAGAGATACCGCCGTATTTGAATTTTTCCCCGCTCGATAATGGAGTCGAAATGCTGTCACGCGCAACCGATCGGTTCGAAACAGCATCCGCAAAGGTCAGCCAAGCGAGTCAAAAACCTCTGAATGGTTCGATTCTCCGGGCGTTGAACAGGGAATTGATCCGCAGCGAGCGTGTGCTCACAAGCGCTGAGGGATTGCCGGGAAGACCGTGGTTCAGGCACATGGTGTATGCCCCGGGGATGTACACGGGCTACGGTGTCAAGACAATACCGGGTGTACGGGAGGCAATCGAACAGAAAAAATGGAAAGAAGCCGAGGAGGAAATCGTCCGTGCCGGGAAGATCTTTAACAACGAAGCGCAGGTGATCAACGAAGCGAGCGATGACCTTGGCAGGTTAAGCCAGGGACAATAAACCACCGATGTCACCGGAACTCCTGCAGCATTGGATTTACAGCTACGGATACTTTGCCCTGTTCGGCTCGTTGATGTTCGGCATCGTTGGCCTGCCGATCCCGGATGAGACTCTGTTGACGCTTTCAGGCTACCTCGTATTCAAAGGGGAGTTCAACCTGATTCCTACGCTTTGTATTGCGTTCCTTGGAAGCATCAGCGGCATCAGTCTGAGTTACGCAATCGGTCGATCCGGCGGTTATACGGTCGTGCGCAAGTACGGTCCAAGATTCCATATCACCGAAGAGAAACTGCAGTCCGTCGACCGCTGGTTTGAGCGCGTGGGGAAGTGGATGCTCACGATCGGTTACTTCATTCCCGGCGTCCGTCACGTGATGGCACTCGTGGCGGGGAGTTCCAGAATGCGGTACCCTGTGTTTGCGGCGTACGCATATTCCGGGGGTATTGTCTGGTCGACGACATTTATTCTCCTGGGCTATTATCTCGGTGATTCCTGGCCAAAGGTTGCCCACCATCGCCTCATCTTTGCATTGATCGCCGCGGGAGTCATTATTTGTATCTTCGTTTTCTGGCGTCTGAGGTCCAGGGAAGACAAGGCCTGATCCGGGCCTCTTGCATGGTGAGTCGATCGACAGGCAGATTATGAAGAATCAGGAAGACGAACAAAAAACGGGGCAGCCGGCGGGCAACCGACTGCGGACGATTACGGCGATCCTTCTCCTGGCGTTGTTCGTGTTCGTCGCTGTCGACGGTTACTTCAACGGTTGGGGTTTTGTCCGAACGCTGGTTTCGCTGAACAAACTGGAGTTGACCGGCAAATCGGGGGAAACCTGGGAGATCTTTGCACAAAAAGAGTTCCGTCTCGTCCGGATCAGAGACGTCCGGGCGCTTCTGAACACGGATAGTCTCCTTTCTTTCGACCGGCCATACCGCGATGCCGGGCTCTACCGCCTTTATTTCCGGTACTCCGATTCAAGCTCTGCAAAACTGCAGAAAATGTATCAAGCCCTCCTGAATGTCGATACCGCACAGACGATCAAACATACCGTGGAGGATGCGGAACACGCCTACCAAAACCTCCAGCGTATCCTTCATTTCAACAAACCGGCAGTCCACGACACGCTTGCCTTCCAGATTCCTGATTCAGCGAAAGCAATTGCAAAGGCAAACCTCGATCTAGGGTCCGGCGATGAAACACAATCCGTTCTCAGGAAGATTGCCTCCAGTCCCCAAATCGCGATCGGCGTCGGGATCGGTCTGGCCGCCTCTGCAGGGATTGACCTCCTCCGCGGCAATGCGTACCTCGCGGTTTCCAGCAACGATGTGTTTCGTCTCGACAGCATCAACCTTGGGACAAGAGCCGGATCGTGGGAAGGTACTCCCATTGACATCGTGTGGGCGTTCGGGCGACAGGATACTGTCGGAACGACGACCCAGGTGAACCCGCCCCATCAGCAAAGTGGGGATACAACAACCCGTGAAAACAAATGACTGTTGATGACAAATTTCCGCAAAGGGCAGAGACTGGCTGGAATAGAGAAGTGTGAATCGCTGCCTCGAATTTTCCTCTCGGTTGTCGT
>DATDNS010000611.1:0-2737 GCA_036518155.1 Bacteroidota bacterium | reverse complement strand
AAGATGGCTCCGATCCCTTTCGGACCGTAGAGCTTGTGCGCGGACATCGACACTATATCCACCCCCAACTCCCGGACATTGACAGGAATCTTGCCGACCGACTGAACCGCATCGGTGTGAACGGGGACTCCACGATCCCTGCACATCGAAGCGATCAGCTTCAACGGCTGGATGGTGCCGACCTCATTGTTTGCGTGGACGACCGAACAGAGTGAGACCTTATCGTGCAATTCCTGTTCAAGTTCACCGATATCGACGAGGGCATCGTGGTCGACTTTCAGCACACTGACGCGATACCCCTTGGACCTGAGGGATTCGACAGGATCCAGGACCGCGTGGTGCTCGATTGCCGTCGTAATGATTTTTGCGTTCCTGTTCCCTTCCGGTGCGCGCGCGACGCCGAAGACCGCATAGTTGTCGGATTCCGTTCCCCCGCTCGTAAAGAACAGCTCATCACCGCTGGCCCCGATGAACGCAGCGATCCGTTCCCGGCTTTCTTCGAGAGCGAGACGTGCTCGCCTGCCATAGCTATGGATCGAGGACGCGTTCCCGTAGTCTGCCGAATAGTACGGGATCATTGCTTCGACCACACGGGGATCGACGGGCGTTGTTGCACAGTGATCGAGATAAACCTGTCTCATGGTTCTTCCAATATAGACACCCGTAGAACAAATAAAAAGCCGGCCTGGTTCTCCAGCCGGCTGTTCTGCGACCGCTCTGCTCTGCAATCTTCCTAGCGTTGGCCCTGCCGTCGTTCCCTCGCCATCTCCTGCATAAGCTGGCGGATATTGCGTGCGAAATCCCTTTCGAAGACGATGAAATCCGCAATTTGCTGTGTCGAGAGTACCGATTTGATGTCTTCGAGAAAACTCTGCCGGGCTTCCGCCTGTTTCGAATCCAGGGCCGTCAGTTCGTGGAAGAGTTTCTCCATGCCTGCAGCATCGGCATTCGATTTGCGCATTTCCTGGAGCCGATCGATGAGGTCGTTCCGCTCCTTGTTGATCCCGCGAAGAGCATCTTCGTGTTTGGAGTATTTCGCAAAGAAGCGAACGGACGTCTCCTCATCGAGTTTCAGCGCTTCGATCATCCTCAGCTTCTTGAATTGCTCCACGCGCTGCTGGGCGCGGAATTGGTTCGGCCCGTCCTGACTATACGTTACCGCCACGCAGCACACAACTGCAACAGCAAGAACAAGCGTTTGTTTCATAGGCTTCCCTTAGTTTCGAGGCTCAGCAAAACATTGTTGGCGTCCGATTCACCGAGGTTGTCCAGGAACTCCTGGGGTGAAACGTCTGCATACACGTTGAACGGAGAAGTCGACTCGTTCGCAAGAGCCTCGCGAACGAGCTGGCGGTCGACAAATGTCTCGTTTGCCAGCATGCCGGCTATGAGTGCATTGTTCATGCTCCCCGCCTCGTGATTTGGGACATCATTCTGCACGATCTCTGCAATCTCATCGGCAGAGGCGGAATCGACGACCGCCAGCAGCGGGTTCCTGTAGCCCGGAGAAAAAGCGGGCAGTTGCCAGACCAGCAATACCACAACGATTGCCGCGCCCAAAGGAAGCACGACCTTGTTCACGAGTGGATCTGCCATCCAACGGTTGTCCCTCTGCCGTTCGAGCCGGTTGTGGACCCGCGGCAGAATTGACGCGAAATAGGATTTCGGTACTTCCGCCAATGGCCGGCGGTCAATGGCTGACGTTGCGTACGACAACTCATCGAACTCCGAGCGGCAGGACGGACACGACCGCAGGTGTGCTTCAACCCGATCGGTCTCTTCCCTGCCAAGGGATCCCCGGATCAATTCCGGAAGAAGGATGCTAACGTGTTCGGTGCGCACGACGGAGATACTCTCCAACCTTTCTCAGGGCGTGAAAATAGTTCGCTTTCAGTCCGCCCACTGATGTTTTCAAGATCTTCGCAATCTCCTCGTACGGCAGTTCTTCATAATACCGCATGACAAAGACCGCTTTTTGTTTTTCGGGCAACTTCGCCACCGCTTCTTCAACCAGCGACTGCTGTTCATCATACTCGACGACTGAATCCGGAGATTCCGACTTTTCTGCCTCGATATCGAAGATCTCATCGATGCGCAGGAAGTCTCTGACTTTTTGCCGGCGAATGAAGTTCAGCGAGACATTGACGGCAATGCGGTAGAGCCAGGTGTAGAGACTTGAAGCACCCCTGAACTCAGCAAGGGATTCGTACATCCTGCAGAAGACTTCCTGGGTAATGTCGTCTGCCTGATCGTGATTGCCGGTAAAGCGTCTCGCAACCCAGTAAATCTTTTCCTGGTACCGGAGAACCAACTCGTTGAATGCGGCTTCGTCGCCCCCGCAAAACAGTCGTACCAACTCGTCGTCGCTGCGGTCACTCATCCGGTTCGGCGATCCACTCGTTAGACACTGACATTATGAAGAAGGTTTAACCGTTGTTCAGGACCGGCAGGACCGATTGTTCCTCGGCCATCAGCACACAACGTCTACCACACGCCAAGTTGCACGCCGAGAGCGAATTCGAATTGTTTCTTGTTGGTGGATGTCGCTTCGTCTCCAATGCTGATGTGCCGGCCCCTGAAATCGACGAAAACGTCACGCAGCGGTTGGTATTTCCAATAGAGACCGAAGGAGCGTTCTTCGTGCAGCGGACCGTACAGAAAATTCGGCATCCCGTACGTGCCATCGGGTCCGCCATATTGATAGGCGACGTCCATCAAACCCCCTTTTCTGTACACT
>DATDNS010000610.1:0-3081 GCA_036518155.1 Bacteroidota bacterium | reverse complement strand
TCAACAAAAGAATGCGGTCTGAACAGAAAGAATGAATAATGAAAGGGAGAGATAGTTTGTTGCGACAACCAACTAAACAATTTTAAGAAAATCAGAATTGACTGTCAAGTACTTTTTCGCTCGATTTGCGGTTTTTTTGGGTGTTTCAGAAATGAGAAGACAGGCTGCTTCGCAATGAACGACATTGCCATACATTAAACTCCTATTTGAACGCCGCGCCGGGACTTGCCTGGAAGGCTTCTCTTGACCTACAAGCCCGTCCCAAATCTCGAAGTCCTTGACAATGCATAGATAGTCGCGACTCTGCCCAAGAGACAATATGGCCGAATCAATCTGTCTTCAAATTCTCAAGTATCGACAGTCGTTCGAAGGATTGCCTTGTTATGGGTGGTCAGAGATTTCTAGTCGATTTCCCTGCTTTGGAAGAGACTCTGTCGCCGTGAAGCACGGACGGACAGCCTGTGTAGAGGCTCGAACAACTCGTAGAGAACCAGACCAACCGCACCCAGAATTACCCCGTTCTTGCCGTGTCTGGCGGACTGAACGCGCACGGCTTCGGCCGGCGTGACCAGCAGATCTCTATGAATTTTATCGTGCAGCAGAGCCGCGATCTTCGGATATCCTTGAGCAACTTCACCGGCGAGAACGATCGATTCAGGGTTTAGAGTATTCACGAGACTAATGCAGAGAATGCTCAACAGCTCAGCAAACTCGTCGATAATCTTAATGGCGATCGTATCCCCGCTTGCAGCCTTCTGCGTAATCGCGGACACAGACAGAGAGTCGCTGTCCACACCAGGTGCGTTTCTCCGGTAACTTTCAACAAAATTCTGGTCGGTGAGAATTTCTCCGAACATCACCTGACCCCGGTATGTCAAAGGGAACCTTTCCTTTTCGACAGCTGAGAACTCGAGTCCGACATATCCTATCTCGCCTGCGCTGCTCGTGATGCCGTGGTGCAGGTGGCCATTGATCATAATTCCAGCTCCAAGGCCGGTCCCCACCCAGATCAAAACGAAATCTCTCATACCTTTGGCCGAACCGAGCAGGTACTCGCCAACGGCCATTGTTTTCACATCGTTTTCCACGTAGACCGGAACATCAAATTTCGATTCGAGCTGCAGACTCAGCGACTCCCCCTCCCACGACCGCTTGTTATGTGACACCATCAGTACGTTGGTGGCATAATCGACGACACCCTGCACTCCGAGGCCGACTCCGACCAATCGTGAGCGCGCGAATTTTCCGCTCGCGAGAAGTCTCTGGATCGCGCCGGCAATTCTTGCAACCACATCCTGTGCAGGAGTTTCGACCGGATAGTCGAAGGAGTCCTGGCCGAGGATACGTGCATTGAGGTCCGTCAGGGCTACCACCGCATTGGTCATACGGATGTCCACTCCGGCAACCACGCCCGCTTGTGGCCGGAACCGCACGAGAATCCGTTTGCGCCCGACCCTCGTCTTCGCTTCCACCTTGCCCGTTTCTTCAAGGTAACCGGCTTTGATCAGCCTGGCGACGTAGTCGGTGACACTTGCTTTGTGGAGGTTGGTGGAGCGGGCGATTTCAATGCGGGAGATCTCACCGCTGTCCCGAACGAGTCGCAATATCCTGACTTCGTTCGGTTCTTTGATGAGCGCGTAACGTTGATGAGTAAACGAAGGCATGAATCGAGCCTCACAGTGGAGTTTTTCAGAGTAGCCTTCTCAGACGGAATAAACCTACCTGAAATTGGGAAGAATTTCAAGTCACACGCAGAGTGCTCTCGTTGCCGCTCGCATCGAGCCGCCAACCTGCCAACATTTCTCCAACCTGCATGTACTCTGCAAGTTCCTGCACTCTCCGTGGCTCGGAATTGTCGGGAAGCGGCAGCGAATCCCAACAGCCGCACGTTCAGGCTCCTGTCGACTCCTCGGCAATTTTTTCATTGACCAAAGATGCAAAAAACCCTATCCTCAATGAGGATTACCGATGACGGGAAGGCCGCCCCAGGCCCTCTTGCATCACCTCATCCATATCTCATTGAACAACAGCCCTATGAAGACATCCAACCGTCTTAGCAGCCTTGTATTCATCGCCTGCGTATTCCTGGCGCTTCCTGCCCGTATGAACGCCCAGCACGAGGCCATTCAGGACACGGCTCTGCAGCGTTTGCTGGAAGAGCAATTGGCCGGATTCCACGGCGAAGCGGGCGTTTACGTCCAAAACTTGAGAACGGGACAATCGGCCGCAATCAATGCAGACTCACTTTTCCCGACTGCGAGCATGATCAAGGTTTCAATCCTCTGTGCGCTCTTCGACAAAATTTACAGCGGTGACCTGAAGTACAACCAACTTCTCGTCTACCGCGATTCGATGAAATACGATGATGGCGTCACCGGATCCTTTCGCGACAGTACGAAGATCATCCTTTCGGAAATCGTCATGCTCATGATTACGCTCAGCGACAATACGGCGGCCCTTTGGTGTCAGAGACTTGCAGGGACCGGCGCCGCAGTCAACGGCTGGCTTGAGAAGAATGGGTTCCACCAAACCCGGGATAACTCCGGGGCTCCAGGCCGGGAGGCGGACCACGAAAAATATGGCTGGGGTCAAACAACGCCCCGCGAGATGGTAAGGTTGTTTGCGCTCATCCGGAACGGACGTGCCGTGAGTTCTGATGCAAGCGAGGAAATGCTGCGGGTGCTCACCAAGCCGTACTGGGATGAAATGGGAGTTTCTGAAATCCCGCCGACAATACACGTCGCTTCAAAGAATGGAGCAGTCGACGCCTCCAAGTCGGAGACAGATCTTGTCTTTGCGCCTTCCGGCGAGTATATCTTCTCCATCATCACAAAGAATCAGACAGACACGCGGTGGCAGTTTGACAACGAGGGATACGTGCTCATCCGCAACGTTTCTCGTGCGCTCTGGAGATATTTTGAACCGCAGTCGACGTGGAAACGTCCGCCGGACTATGATCGATGGAACAAATAGGGTTGGGTCGATTCGAATTGGGGTCCTACCGTTGACATCGTTCCCCGGTTTGGCAGGGGCGAACGGATGAAGCGGCTAATGCTGTTCCAGCAATCCGGCCACCTCGTT
>DATDNS010000609.1:0-3093 GCA_036518155.1 Bacteroidota bacterium | reverse complement strand
CGTCGTGCACCTTGATCTTCACCGATGCCTCCGCAATCAGACCCCGACCCATCCGTTGCTCTACGTTGACGGCGAAATCGATCAATTCGAACGGTGGCTGGTAGTCCGGCTCTTCCCTCCTGAGCATCATCGCCACCGAAGCTTCCGCCGCTTCGAACGAAAACCCTTTTGCTTCAAGAGACTTGACTTTTTTGAGGACTTCGCCGACGTTCGTGTCTCGGTCGACGTCCAGTCCAAGCTCTTCGGCCTTCGAGAGAAGATTACCACGTCCAGAGAGTTCGGAGACCACGACTCGTGTCTCATTTCCGACGAGCAGTGGGTCGATGTGCTGATACGAGCTTGCATTCCGCCGCATCGCAGCAACGTGGATTCCTCCCTTGTGGGCGAATGCCGACTTCCCCACGTAGGCAAGATGTTCATCGGGCGACAGATTCGCCACCTCCGCGACAAAGTGCGATACATCCGTTAGTTTGGCCAGACCGCCTTCCGGGAGGCAAGGCAGTCCCATTTTCAACTCAAGGTCTGCGATAATGGAAACCAGATTGGCATTGCCGCAACGCTCGCCGTATCCGTTGATGGTGCCCTGCACGTGAACGCACCCTTCAGCAATCGCAGCGAGAGAATTTGCTACAGCGCATTCTCCGTCATTGTGCGTATGGATTCCGAGCGGCACCTGTACGGCATCCTTGACCTTGTGCACAATCGATCCGATTTCCCAGGGCATTGTGCCGCCGTTCGTATCACAGAGAACAACAATGGCCGCACCTCCTCTGTGTGCGGCCTGGAGGGTCTGCAGTGAGTACGATTCATCGAGCTTGTGCCCGTCGAAAAAGTGTTCCGCATCATAAATGACTCTCTTCCCTTTGGATTTCAGGAAGGCTACGCTTTGTTCGATGATCCGGAGATTCTCTTCGGGCGTCGTTTGCAGCACATCAGTCACGTGCAGCAGCGACGTCTTTCCGACAACAGTGCACACGTCCGTCTTCGCGTCAAGCAGCGCACGGATATTACTGTCGTCGCACGGTTCGCTTCCTGCACGGCACGTCGAGCCAAAGGCTGCCACGACAGCATGCTTGAACGGGATGCTCCGTACGCGTTCAAAGAAGTCGGCGTCCTTCGGGTTTGATCCCGGCCATCCCCCTTCAATGAAATCAACACCGAGATCGTCGAGCCTCTGCGCGATCTTCAGTTTGTCATCGCACGAAAGCGAAATTCCTTCGCGTTGTGTGCCGTCGCGCAATGTCGTATCGTAAATTTGAACTTTCACAAGGCTATTCCCCCCGATCCAAAATGCAGTTGTTCGTATTCTTCGATCTGCTTCTGAAACCTCAGCAGGTATCCCAGCTCGTCCGTCCCGTTCAGGAGACAGGATTTTGCAAACCCGTCGATGGGAAACCGAACCGACACACCATCAGGCATTTGTACTGTCTGGGATTCCAAATCCACGACTATTTCCGCGGCCGGGTCGTTCAGAACGAGTTCCGACAGTTTCCGATGCACGGATGGATCGACCACGACAGGAAGCAACGCGTTCTTGAGTGCGTTGCTCCTGAAGATATCGGCGAACGAAGTACTGATGACAGCGCGAAATCCATAACCGACGAGAGCCCACGGCGCGTGTTCTCTCGAAGAACCGCAGCCGAAGTTGTTTCCCGCAAGGAGGATTGCCGCACCGCGGTACTGCGGCTGGTTCAAAACGAATTCTGCTTTCGGGGATCCGTCGGCATGAAAGCGCCAATCGGAAAAAAGATTCGCCCCCAGCCCGGCTTTGTCGGTCACCTTGAGAAATCGTGCCGGAATAATCTGGTCGGTGTCAATGTCGTTGACAAGGATTGGAGCGATTCGTGAGACAATCGTTGGGAAGTGGTTCACCGTTCTATCCTCCGATTAGTCGTTTAACAATGTGCGAACATCCGTGATTGTACCCGTCACGGCAGTGGCGGCAGCGGTCAGAGGGGATGCCAGGAATGTGCGTCCCCCTTTTCCCTGCCTCCCTTCGAAATTCCTGTTGCTCGTCGAGACTGCATACTGCCCCGGTTCCAGTTGATCGCCATTCATGGCGATACACATCGAACAGCCCGACTCGCGCCATTCTGCTCCGGCCTGCTTGAACACCCGGTCAAGTCCTTCCGACTCAGCCTGACGTTTCACTTCCTGCGATCCGGGAACGACGAGCGTGCGCACGTTCGGTGCTACCTTCCTGCCATTCAATACGCTTGCCGCCAGACGCAGGTCGGATATACGCGAGTTCGTACAACTTCCAATAAAAACAACGTCAATGCGTTTGCCCAGCAGTTGTTCACCCGGTTTGAGCTCCATATACTTCAATGATTTTTCCAGGGCGGACCGCTCGGAAGAATCGGACACCCGCGCGGGATCTGGCACGGCTTCGGTGACGGCAATTCCCATCCCCGGATTCGTACCGTAGGTGATCATCGGCTTCAACGCGTTTGCATCGATCGTGATGCTCGCATCGTAGGATGCGCCGGGATCAGTCGGAAGTGAACGCCACCGTTTCAAATGCACGTCCCACGAAGCACCTTTCGGTGCGAATTCCTTTCCCGCGATGTACTGAAATGTCGTTTCATCGGGTGCCATCATTCCGGCCCGTGCCCCGCCTTCAATGGACATATTGCAGACAGTCATTCGTTCTTCCATTGAAAGAGAACGGATCGCGCTCCCCGTATACTCGAACACGTGACCGGTTCCCCCTCCAATACCAATTTTCGAAAGAAGGGCAAGAATGACGTCCTTGGCTGTGACTCCTGCGCCTAGTTTTCCCTCCACCCGGACTTCAAATGTCTTCGGCTTGCGCTGTAGCAGACATTGTGTAGCCAGGACGTGCTCAACTTCGCTCGTCCCGATGCCGAAGGCGAGCGAACCAAACGCGCCGTGTGTCGAGGTATGACTGTCGCCGCAGACGATCGTCATCCCCGGCTGCGTGAGGCCAAGTTCCGGTCCGATCACGTGAACGATGCCGCGTTGCGGACTATTGACGCCATAGAGACGAATGCCAAATTCGCGGCAGTTATCCTCGAGTTGTCCGATTTGTTTCGCCGCGAGCTTGTCACCGTTCTGCAAACTGGGGTTCTT
>DATDNS010000608.1:0-2212 GCA_036518155.1 Bacteroidota bacterium | reverse complement strand
TCTCCCTGCTGAATGCGCCTCCTCCACGAGCGTGCGCAATTCCGCCTCGCTGAAGGTGGGAACGGTACCACTAACACCGTGACGATAATCGGCATACACCTTCACCCAATCGGCCCCTCCGCCAACCTGCTCGCGGACAGCTTTGATAATTTCCGTCCCACCGCTTGCTTCCTGTCCACCTTTCGGAAGTACCAGGTCCGGAATAAATCCGCTCGGTCCGGGACCGTAACTGGCAGTGGCGACGATTGCCCGGGTGGCAACAAGAAGCCGCGGTCCCGGGATCAAGTTTTCGTTGATGGCTTTCTGTACGGAAACATCGCCGTATCCCGCCCCTTCAGTGCCAAGGTCGCGCAGGAATGTGAACCCGGCCATCAGCGTTCGCTCGCAATGAATAACGGCTTCAATCGTCCGGTAAGCGAGGGGCTCTTTCAACACCTGGTCGTTCCAAAGCGTCTCATTGTAAGGATGGAGGAAGATGTGCGAATGAATATCCATCAAGCCGGGCAGTAACGTCATCCCCGGAAGTTCGACGGCGGTCGCCCCATCCGGTGTCTGCACTGTTCCAGCCGGACCGACAGCGGCGATTTTCTCTCCCTGCACGAGCACGTGCCATCCTTCGTGGACTTTGCCATCACCGGACTCGAACACACGGGCTGGCTTGAGAATCTTGAAGGCCTTTTCTTGAGCAGTGATGACCCGTGTTCTGCCGGTCCCGCGAAGTATTTGAGGTACAAGAGAGCTGAGGAGTGCTCCGAGGCCGGTCAAGACACTACCGTGCAGAAACTTGCGGCGTCCAATGTTGTTCGCCATACGTGATCTCCGAAGAATGAATGAGACTTGTTCGCAATCTACGTTGAGAGACACCAAAAGTCAATGTTGTTGCCCGGTCGTTTGTCGTTTTGCGGTCGTAGAGATTTACGCGCCGAAAATTCCCGAACGCCCGTCAATCGTTTCGCGTTTCTCGGAAACAAGTGTTCCGCTCACCGTGATGGTCCTCCTCACAGAATCCATCCTCCCATTGCTTAAAAGAGTAAATCTTGTATATTGATCTGTTGAAAAGAGTTCTTCGTGAAGTTGCCAGGCGGTTCCCCGCGGCGATGGGTCATCACAGGCGTGAATTGACCACAATCGAGAAATCCACATGAAAACCAGAACTGTTTTTCCTCGTTATCTTCTCCTTTTCTCATTGACACTCTTTGCATTCCAGGTGCATGCCCAGTCACCAAAGCGCGAGTTTCGAGGCGCCTGGATCGCCACAGTCACCAATATCGACTGGCCGTCTTCGAACGGACTTACCACGACAGCGCAGCAAACTGAGCTGACAACACTCCTGGACAACCTGAAGGCCGCAGGCTTCAACGCCGTGATCTTCCAGGTGCGAACAGAGTGCGATGCCTTCTACAATTCGCCGTACGAGCCCTGGTCGTACTGGCTGACGGGAAACCAGGGCACTGCGCCGAACCCGTACTACGACCCACTGCAATTTGCAGTCCAGGAAGCCCACAAGCGCGGGATGGAAATTCATGCGTGGTTCAACCCGTATCGGGCCGTCCGACCGAGCTCCTATACGAGGGATACGACGCATGTTTCAGTTCGCCATCCGGATTGGCTGCTGAATTTCCCCGCTGTCAGCACACAGATTCTGAACCCCGGCTTGCCTCAAGTTCGTGATTATGTCGCGATGGTGGTGTCCGACATCGTACGACGCTACGACATTGACGGTATTCACGCAGACGACTACTTCTATCCTTATCCGGATGGTGCGTTTACAGGGATCACAACAGAGGATACTGCAACGTATCGTCTTTATGGAGGGGGAGATCCGGATGTTGGACATTGGAGACGGGAAAACGTGAATGCATTGATCGGTCAGATCCACGACAGCGTTCAGGCGATCAAGCCTTATGTCAAATTCGGGATGAGTCCATTCGGAATTTGGAGGCCGAGTCCGTCTCCGCCTGGAGTGAGCGGACTTGACGCGTACAACACGATCTACTGTGACGCCATTACCTGGTTGAAACGAGGGATCATTGACTATATTGCCCCGCAGTTGTACTGGCCATTTGGCGGCGGACAATATCTGAGACCACCATCGAGACGTAGTTGCGCACCTGTGGCAAACCCGGATTCAGAATTTGTGTCGAAACGGCCGGGAAATTGAGGAGCCAATCCGGATGGCGAACCGAGACGTGTGTGGAATCCCTCGTATAGG
>DATDNS010000607.1:0-3276 GCA_036518155.1 Bacteroidota bacterium | reverse complement strand
ATTGTCACGATCGTTCAATTGCGCGCAAAAGGCCTTACGTTCATGAGGCTGCCATTCTTCATCTGGGCGCAGCTTGTCACCTCATTTCTGCTCCTGCTTGCGTTTCCGCCTCTTGAAGCGGCGGGGATCCTGCAGCTCATGGACAGGCTTGCGGGAACAAGTTTCTTTTTGCCGACGGGTCTCGTGGTTTCGGGCCAACAGCTGCACGTAAGCGGTGGTGGCAGCCCGATTCTCTGGCAGCATCTCTTCTGGTTTCTTGCCCATCCTGAAGTGTATGTCCTGATTCTCCCGGCAATGGGCATCGTGGCGGAAATCATTGCAAACAATACCCGGAAGCCTCTCTGGGGATACAAATCCATGGTCTACGCGACGATCTTCCTGGGCTTTATGTCCTTTATCGTGTGGGCTCACCATATGTTTATGACGGGAATGGGAACGATTATCAGTGCGTTCTTCCAGACGACAACGATGATTATTTCAATTCCTTCCGTCATCATCCTTACTGCTCTTTTGTTGTCGTTGTATGGCGGATCAATCCGCTTTACGACTCCGATGCTTTTTGCGACGGCGTTCCTTCCTATGTTCGGTATCGGAGGTCTCACAGGGTTGCCGCTCGGTCTCGCGCCATCGGACATTCACTTGCACGATACGTATTACGTCATCGGCCATTTTCATTATGTCGTAGCGCCGGGTACGTTGTTCGCACTCTTTGCCGGCATTTATTACTGGTTTCCAAAGGTCACAGGCCGGCGTATGAACGATGTCCTCGGCAGGATTCATTTTTGGGGCTCGTTTGTGTTTATCAACGGCATTTTCATGCCGATGTTCATCGAAGGACTTGCCGGCGTGTCGCGGCGACTGTACGACGGCGGTCAGCAATATGCTCACGCCCAGGGCGTTCTTCACTGGAACGTTTTCATGTCGATTTCGGCATTCTGTTTATTCGCATTCCAGATTTTCTTTATCGTCAATTTCTTCTGGAGCATGAAAAAAGGAAAGAAGGTTACTTCGGACAACCCCTGGGAAGCAACGACACTCGAATGGGACACGCCTACACCGCCGCCTCACGGCAATTTTATCAAGCCGCTTGAGGTATTCCGCGGACCTTACGAATACAGCGTTCCCGGCAAATCAAAAGACTATACCCCACAAACCGAACCGGAGAGGGCTTAAACGATGCAGGTTCCCTACACAGTCGAAGCGAGATCGGATACCGGTCTTTTCAATGCAAAGCTGGGTATCTGGCTCTTTCTGTCCTCGGAAGTGATGCTCTTCGGCGCGTTGTTTTCATCCTACATTCTCTTGAGGGTGGGTGCCGACACGTGGCCGCACGGATACGAACATCTCAATATTCCCCTCGGAACGCTCAATACCGCAGTCCTCATCACTTCGAGTGTCACGATGGTGATGGCGTGGGCGTCGCTCATGCTGAAGGATTTCGTGAAGTACAGACGTTACCTCGGTGCGACGATCCTGCTCGCAATTGTCTTCCTCGTCATCAAGGGGTTCGAGTATTCAGCCAAATTTGAGCATGGATTGTATCCTTCAACAAGCACCTATTTTGCCATCTATTTTACGCTCACCGGTCTTCACGCACTGCATATCATCGGCGGGATCGTTGTGAACGCCTATTTCTGGGGGCCCGGGAGCAAAATGTGGAAGACGGACCCTGAGCGATTCACCCATCGCATAGAAATCGCAGGCCTGTATTGGCACTTTGTGGACATTGTCTGGATATTCCTCTTCCCAATCCTTTATCTTTTGTAGGAGAAATCATGTCAGAGGCACACAGTGTTGAAGCTGTCAGACTCCAGGTACGAAGGTACTATGCTGTTTTTGCAGGGCTCCTCGGTCTCACAATCGTGACGGTGACGATATCCTATTTCCATCTTTCGGCAGTCCCTGCAATCATTGCGGCCTTGTTCGTGGCAAGCATCAAAGGATCGCTGGTCGCATCGTACTTCATGCACCTTATTTCAGAACGAAAGTTTATCTATTTCGTCCTGATACTGACTGCCGTCTTTTTCCTGGCGCTCATGCTCTTGCCGGTGATGCACCACGCTGACAGGGGGGCGGTCTGATATGTCACTCAAGGCTTTTCACATTGTGTTCATTGCATTGTCCATCGTGACAGCATTTTTCTTTGGCACGTGGTTGCTCGTCACCGTTGAAGCGGCCGCATGGTCTCTGCGACTGAGTTTTGGCATAGTATCCTACGCGGTCGGCCTTGCACTGATCTTTTACGGAAGATATTTCCTCCGGAGATTCAAACATATCAGTTTTATCTAGGTGATGAGGTGAAACGAATGAAAACGAGAACAGTCCTTGCTTTGCTGGTTCTTTTAGCCTTCAGCAGCCTGGCTTCGAGTTGTCCTGTATGCTACGGGCAGACAGATTCGAACACGGCAAGCGCGGTGAACGCAGGGATCATTGCGCTGCTTCTTGTAACGGGAACGGTCTTGTCATTTTTTGCATCGTTGTTCATCCATCTTCGCAGGAGATACAAGCTGTCCCTGGTCGATACTTCAAATGAATCCCAACGAGTGAAAGGAAGCTAGCAAACAATGAGACAGTTTCTCGGACTGCCAATTGACGCCTCAGCCCAGGGTGCGAGTATTGACAATCTGCTCGTGATGGTGCATTGGCTGATGTTTGTTTTGTTCGTGGGATGGCTGACATATTTCATCTTCGCCCTGATCAGGTTTCGCAAGGGGAAAAACCCAACGGCGATGTATGCCGGCGTCAAGAGCCATTTATCATCGTATGTCGAAGTCGGCGTTGCGTTGACTGAGGTGGTTCTCCTCGTTGGTTTCGCATTTCCGCTGTGGGCTAAGCGTGTGAATCAAATTCCGGACGAAAAGGAAGCGACGGTCGTACGAATCGTGGCTGAACAATTTGCGTGGAATGTGCACTATCCCGGTCCCGACGGGGTGTTTGGACGGACAGACATCAACCTTGTGTCCTCGGATAATCCGCTTGGTCTCGACAGGTCCGATCCCTACGCGAAGGACGACATCACGACAATCAATCAGCTAAATCTTCCCGTCGACAAGCCGGTTGTCATCAGACTAAGCAGCAAAGATGTTATACATAGCCTTAACCTGCCGTTGTTCCGGGTGAAACAGGATGCCATCCCGGGACAGGTCATCAAGGTGTGGTTCCAGCCAACGATGACCACTGCACAGATTCGTGACCGTCTCGCGAAGAAGTTCTCCATCAAGGATGGAAAAGTGTCGGAAGCATTGTCAACGCTCACTTCGACGGAGGAATACAGGG
>DATDNS010000606.1:0-4034 GCA_036518155.1 Bacteroidota bacterium | reverse complement strand
GAGTCCCATGAAAATCTCTCTCGCGGCGCTGTGCTGTCTTGTTCTCGCAGGGTCGGTCTTCGCCCAGACATCCATTTCGTTGTCCGTCGACGCTACGGACGCACCACGAAAAATCCTTCACGCAACGGAAACCATTCCTGTGCGTGCCGGTCAGCTGACACTCATCTATCCGGAATGGATCCCCGGTGAACACGGTCCTACGGGACCCGTTGTCGACATTGCCGGACTCCACATGACGGCGGAGGGGAAAGAGCTCTCGTGGAAGCGGGACCTCGTGGATATGTATGCGATTCACCTGAACGTTCCGAAGGGCGCCAGGCAAATTGACGTGTCATTCGACTTTCTTCTTCCTGCCGTCGCCTCGGGGTTTTCTGCCGGAGCGTCTTCGTCAGCCGATCTTCTCGTTCTCAGTTGGAACCAGGTTGTTCTTTATCCCTCCGAACCGAAGGCCGACGATATTATGGTGAGTCCGTCCCTGAAGCTCCCCGCTGGATGGAAATACGGGACAGCCTTATCGACGGAAAACCAGAGTGGCGAGACGATTCATTTTGCCGCCGTTCCGCTGAAGCACCTTGTCGATTCACCGGTCCTGACGGCCGAACACTTCAAACGGGTCGACATATCCCCCGCAGGTGGTCCCGGCCATTTTCTCGACATCGCGAGCGACGAGGATGCGACGCTCGCAATCACTCCGGAGCAGGTTGGGACCTACAAACGGCTCGTTGTCGAGGCCAATGCCCTGTTTGGAGCGCATCATTACGACCACTACGATTTCCTGTACACACTCAGCGACCAGGTGGCGCATTTCGGGCTTGAGCATCACCAATCGAGCGATGATCGTGTCGACGAACGGACTCTTGTCGACAACGCATTGTTCCGCGCGCACGCTTCTCTGCTTTCGCACGAATACGTTCATTCCTGGAACGGCAAATTCAGGAGACCGGCAGGACTAACCACCGGCGATTTTTCAAAGCCGATGAAAGGCGATCTTCTTTGGGTTTATGAAGGTCTTACGGAATATCTTGGGAATATCCTCGCGCCGCGCTCCGGTTTGAGGTCTGCGCAGGACTATCGCGACAACCTTGCGCTCCTGGCTGCACGGCTGGACAATGAACCGGGGCGGACGTGGCGTCCGCTGCAGGATTGTGCCGATGAGGCACAGCTGCTCTACGCTGCGCGCGGAGACTGGGGTTCGTGGCGCCGCGGCGTCGATTTCTACGACGAGGGAGATCTCATCTGGCTCGACGCGGATGTCACCATTCGACAACTGACCAGGGGAGCGAAATCGCTGGACGATTTCTGCAAGAAATTCCACGGCGCTCCAACCACGCCTCCGAAAACGGAACCGTACACGTTTGACGACGTCGTTGCGACACTGAACGATGTCGTCCATTACGACTGGCGGAAGTTTTTGACTGATCGGCTCGAGTCACTCAGTCCCCACGCACCTCTCGGCGGCATCGAGAACGGAGGATGGAAACTTGTGTATACCGATTCGCGAAGCGACTTCGAGAGCGCACGCGAAGGTGCGTTCAATTATTGCGATTTGAGCTATTCGCTTGGAATCTCGCTCGCCACGAATGGCGCGATCGGCGATGTGTTGATCAAATCTCCGGCCGCCGGCGCAGGATTGGCCCCCGGGATGCAGTTGATCGCCGTTAACGGCGTGAAGTATTCAAAAGATCGCCTGGAGGCCGCGATCACCGACGCAAAGAGCGGCAAAGCCCCCATCGAGCTGCTCGCACGCAACGGGGATTCCTACAGAACATATTCTGTCGACTATCACGGCGGACTCCGATTTCCGCACCTCGAGAGGGATGCGTCGAAACCCGACCTGCTGACGAATATCATAAGTCCCGCTGCAGAACGTCATTAGCAGGGCAATTGTGAAGGCATCGCTTGCCGACAGCGCACGCAGAGAAACGCCGTATCCGTCGGACCGGACTGGACACAAGGGAAAGAAATGATTATTCTTGCCAATAGTATGGTCGTCATTGTTGCACTTTTGCATCTCGCGTTTCTTGTCCTCGAGATGTTCCTGTGGAACAAACCGCCGGGACTCCGGATCTTCGGTCTCTCGCCCGAGGCCGCGGCATCTTCAGCAATACTTGCCGCAAATCAGGGGCTCTACAACGGTTTCCTGGCCGCCGGACTTGTCTGGGGCGTGTTCTCCGGGTTGTTCAACGTCAAAGTCTTCTTTCTTCTGTGCGTGGTTGTGGCGGGAGTCTTCGGCGGCATAACCGCGAAACGATCGATCCTTTGGGTGCAGGCTCTTCCGGGGGCCGTCGCACTTCTCCTCGTCCTTTCGAATGGGTGAACACCATGAACAAATCTTCCATCATAGCATTTGTCGCAACAAAAGATGCACAGAAATCAAGGGCATTCTACGAGAAATCTCTCGGACTGAGGTTCGTCAGCAGCGACGAGTTTGCACTTGTGTTCGACGTGAACGGCACCATGCTCCGGATTCAGAAGGTGAAGGACTTCAAGCCGCAGGGGTTCACCGTCCTGGGATGGAAGGTGGCCGACATCCGGAAAGTAATGGCCCAGTTGGTCAAACAAGGTGTCGCGTTTGCCCGGTATGAGGGGATGGGTCAGGACAAAGAGGGGGTCTGGTCGGCGCCCGGCGGCGCAAAAATCGCCTGGTTCTCCGACCCCGACGGGAACGTCCTGTCTCTGACGGAATTCTGATTTTGACCAGATAGATCTCGTGAACCAACAAGAGGAAATTCAATGAACGCTACTGCGACATTTACGCCGGCAAAATGGGATGAAAAACCGTACGAGCAGGTATCGCCGACCATGAAGATGACGAAGGCCTCCGTGGAATTTGGGTTCAAAGGGCAGATGGAGGGTTCCGCAGCCACCGAGTACGTGATGTTCTACAAAGACTACGACGACCGCGACATGCACAAATCCACGGCTGTCTACGTCGGACTCACCCGTTTCAAAGGAACGCTCAACGGCAAGAAGGGAAGCTTTGCTACGGAAGACCGCGGAACATTCGAATGCGGTCTTGCCGTGACCATCTCAACTGTTATTCCCGGCTCCGGGACGGAGGAGCTCAAGGGAATTTCCGGGAAAGCGAAGTCCGAATCGACACACACGGGCTCGAAGTTTCAGCTGGAGTACAGTCTGTGAAGTTTATGGATTTCACCGTTTCTCGTTCGTCGTTTCTCCGCTTCCGCAACCACATCGACCACCGCTGATGATCAAGGCAATCCTGTGGGACAATGACGGCATCCTCGTCGATACCGAGCGCCTGTACTTCCGGGCCACGCAACAAACGCTCGCAACGGTCGGCGTTCATTTGACGGAAGAGATGTATCAGGATCTTTTCCTGGTCAAGGCAAAAGGCGCCTGGCATCTTGCCGAAGCAAAAGGGATTCCGAAGGAAGATCTCGACCGGCTCCGGGCCGACCGGGGCAGACTTTACCTTTCCATGCTCGAGAAGGGGGTAAAAAGCATCGAAGGTGTTGAGGAAGTTTTGCGTACATTGCACGGGAAATACTTCATGGGGGTCGTGACCAGCTCGCACCGCGAACATTTCGAAGCGATTCATCGCTCCACCGGCCTGATGAAGTATTTTTCGTTCGCCCTGACGAGCGAGGATTATGAAAAATTCAAGCCCGACCCGGAGCCGTACCTGATGGCAATCCGGAAATCCGGGTTCAGCGCGAATGAATGCGTCGCGATCGAAGATTCCGAGCGGGGCCTGACCTCTGCGACCGGTGCCGGGTTGCGATGTTTCGTGATTCCAACGGCCATGACCCGGTCTCAGAAATTCAAGGGCGCGTACAAGATTCTGCAAAGTGTCCGCGAGATTCCATCTGCGATCGCGAGCATCGGCTGAAGACGTTGACCATCGATCCAAACAGGTTCCGTCCGCTGTGACGGCGTAAACCTCTTAAGGAGAAAACCATGGCACTATTCAAGTCCGGAAATCCAGCATTGAAGGAGAACACGTTTACCGGTATCGAGCACGCCGCGACCGACGAGGAAGCGATGACGCTTCAGGGAACCGTCAACAAAAC
>DATDNS010000605.1:0-3417 GCA_036518155.1 Bacteroidota bacterium | reverse complement strand
GCGTATTTGCTTGAGATGATGCAGAACATGATCCGCCTGCATCCGGATCACAAATCCAATTGGTACTTGTTCGGTCACTCCTTTCGGCGTGCGCACAACGACGGAGCGATCCCAGGCTTCCGGCACGCTTGTCAGGAGCTGGACAACGTGCTCACGAGTAGCTCTCAACAGCGACAGCGAAGCTCCTACCGATCGCCGGTTGTACGCCCACCGATCGCTCCAGGTTGTCTGGGGCTGCGACGAGTACCAGCCCAAATCAAATTCTGCTCGTTCGTTGCCGATCGCCATCTTGATGCCCATCTTCCAAATATCATCGCCGTCGGCAAGGTGATGAACAATCTCGCGAACGGACCAGCCGCCTCCGGCCGGCCTCGCATCCAACTCGGAATCTCGCAGACCGGTCACTGCCCGTTCGAGCAAGTCTGGTCCCTCCCGGTAGCGTGCTATCTCGCGTTCGGGGTCTTCCGGTACATTCATTTGCGCTCCTCCGTTGGTTGCACGTTGGTGGGTGCCGCCTTGCGTTTCAGATGGCTAAGCCATAGTGAGCGAAGGTCGGTTAATCAAGAGCAGAGCTCCTTCACCGCTTGGAGATCCTTGGATGCTTGTGCGAGGTTGAGGTCCCTCGAGTGTCCAGCGCTTTGGCGATCGCCGTGATCGTATTCCAGTTGCGCGTTGTGACCGGTACACCGAAGAGCCGGTCGATGGTGCCGAGATAGCCGATGACCTTCATATCGCGCCGGTACTCGCCGACAACGAAGCGATTTGTTCTTGCGAGGATTCGAAGCAACCACCTGCCGCCGGAAGGAAACACTACAGGCAACGAGGGGTGCAAGCGGGGACGTTTCGAGAGAACGCTCACAAACCGGACGACGTTTGGTCGAATCGGTTGGTGTGCGAAAGGATTCTTAGCCATCAGCGCAAGTATTTCCCACCCTTCAAAGATCACAATTTGAGTCTCAAACGCAAGCCTGCGCGTTATTTCCGCGCGGAGCCGTGCCTGTGTGATCGGTTTTCGGATGACGAACGTGCCGGCCGCGCCGATGTTGAGAACATCGAGGTGTTTGAGGCGTTTTGTGAGAGCGGTGGGACGGAACGTCTTGTGGCCGCCGACGTTGACTCCTCTTAGAAGAACCACGAGTGCCATGATTATCGTCGCCCTCTTGGAAGGTACGCTTTGCGTTTAGTGCTTATACGACAACTCATTCTCTCCGGCGGCATGCGCCTACCATTTCCGAAAAGTACGCAAGCCTGAAGGAAGATGCACCAATGGCCGTCGGTCATTTGCCGGTTGTTGTGCCTTCCTTACTGGTTGTCAATCATTGATATCACGACATTCCCTTTCTTATGCCCCTTGTCGACGTACCTGTGGGCCTCGACAATTTGAGCCAAAGGATAACGTCTATCGATGACCGTTTTTAGCTTTCCGGCTTCGCAGAGTTCCTTAAGAACAATCAAGTCTTCGACCTTCAACCCGATGTTTCCTGACAAATCAAAAGAGGATAGATACATCCCCGTTTTGGTCAGGGATCTCTTGCGTTTCGAAGATTCAATTTTGCCGACCGCATCAAAGATCACGTCATACGCATCGCCGCCTTCCGTAAAATCTTCCTGCGTGTAGTCGATCACCTTATCGGCTCCGAGCGCTTTCACCATCGCCACATTGGCGGTGCTGCATACTCCCGTAACTTCCGCCCCAAAGTGTCTGGCAATCTGGACTGCATACGTACCGACACTCCCGGAAGCTCCATAGATCAGTACCTTTTGCCCCTTTTGGATATTTGCTTTTCGAAGACTAATCAACGCCGTGAGTCCACCGTTGGAAACCGGGGCCGCCTCCTCGTAGGACATCGTCGCAGGTTTTATTGCGAGGACGCCATCTTCACGCATACAGCGAAACTGGGCATACGCGCCAAAGCCAAATTCCGTGGACGCAAAAACGGGATCGCCCGGCTTGAACCGGGTAACGTTCTTGCCGACCGCTTCAACATCTCCAGCCAGCTCCATGCCCAGGATTTTTTTTCTTGGTCCCCTGAAACCAAGGATGACTCGCATCACGGGCTTGAAGAAGAAATCCATGACGGGTCCCAGACCGGGCTCCAAACGACGGACCTTGGTATCCCCGATATGGACTGTTGTGGCAATTACTTTTATGAGAACTTCATGGTCGCCAGGAACGGGTTTTTCGACATCGACGATCTTTAAGACCTCTGGCGGTCCGTAGCGGGTGCAGATGACTGCCTTCATTGTTTCCATGTTGTTTTATTTTCAGTTTATCGATTGTCTGTTCAGGATGACGAATACCGATTAGGCAAACCTTTTACCCGCTGTGTGCGTCTTCCGCATCCCGCTGCCTTCTGGAGGAACTTCACCTTTTGGCGGGTCTGTCGGACAACACGCAGGCTTTCGGCAAGGTGCGTGACAACAGCTCATGTTGGGAGCGCTGTGCTGGACGGCATTCGATTTTCCTTCGTGGACTCCATCAGTTCATACATGTACCTTGACTCTCTCGTACTATACAACTTGTACCACGCAGTGACGGTTTCTTCCTTCATGACTCCGGCTCTCTTCATAATTTCATAGGTAAACTCCAGTGGTGCGAGCCCGGATGCAGTGATCAAATTGCCGTCGCACACCGCCGGGGAGTCGATATAATTGGCGCTCCCCTTATATTCAGGACACATCATTTCCAAAAAACCTTTGCCATTACTCGTATGCTTTCGTCTGTTTAAGATCCCCGCATTTGCCAATGCAACCGTTGCACCGCATATTGCTGCCACGACAACACCACGGTCAATCAGGTTTTCAACCATTTCAATCACACGGTGATGCTCTTCCTCCATCCAGGTATCCGCACCGGGAAGAATGAGCATATCACCTTCAGAAAATTCAACGTCAGAGAGTTTCACATCAACACTCACGCTCATTCCACCCATGGAAGTTACGGGATGTAAGCTTTTCGATACCTTCCGGATCGTTGCTTTTCCATTCTTAAGGAATCTTCCGCTGTTGAGTTCGGCGGTAATATGAGCTATCTCCCAATCCGCCATGGTATTCAATACATAGAGATAGCAATTGTTCAACTGTGAATTCTTCATGCCGTGCTCTTTCTGATTTTTTGTTTTTGAAATCGAATGTCGTCTAACATTCGGCCAAACCGCCGATGTTGATAGGGAGCTCCGCTCCCGTTGCGATGCGCTTTCATTCAGGAACAGAGCTCCTTCACAGCTTGGAAGGTATTTATCGGCCGTGAGATTTCATTGCAAGTAATCGTTCTCTTGTCCGACGAAGAACCTTCTCAGCAAAACCATTCGACAAATCAGTCACCGCCTGAAGCGCTCCATCGCGATTTGATTCATACGTGCTCACTGCCGTGGCCTCCTGCTCTTTGACAGTGTTCAAGATATCCGTTTGAAATTT
>DATDNS010000604.1:0-2993 GCA_036518155.1 Bacteroidota bacterium | reverse complement strand
TACGCACACCGGATGGGAATCCATTCGCCGGTGCCGGCCTATGCGTCAATTGCGCTGGGTACTCCTGTACTCACCCCGCTGGAAATCACTTCCGCCTTCGGAGTGTTTCCGAATGAAGGAGTCCTCGTAGACCCCATCGCGATCCTCAGGATCGAGGACAAGGATGGGAATGTCATCGAAGACGACACTCCCGAGAAACACGAGGCGCTCAGCAAAGAAACAGCATACATCATGACGAACCTCCTCGAGGGTGTCGTGAACGATCCCGCGGGAACCGGCCATCGGGTGCGCAACTTCCTCCAGGGCGTTCCCGCGGCCGGAAAAACCGGAACCACCAATGACTTTGCCGACGCCTGGTTTGTTGGATTTACGGCACAACTGACAGCCGGCGTGTGGGTGGGGTTCGACGACAATCAGATAAAATTCGGTTCTGCGAACGGCCAGGGGGGAAGAGCGGCCGCACCGATTTTTGGGAAATTCATGGCCTACGTTTACGGCGATCAGAAGATCAATTTGCCGGTCAAAGACTTCGAGCAGCCCACCGGGGTTATTACCGATACGGTATGCGTCGACACGAAAATGAAGGCAAGAGAGTGGTGTCCCAACAAGATGACAGAAATCTTCAACGCCAAGTATCCGTTGCCCCTTTGCGACAAACATACAAGCGCACGTTGGAACGAAGAACGCGATCCGGCGACCAAAAGCAAGATCTCGTGGTAGGGGTCAATCAGAAGCAGTGAAGAACCGCCTGGCATTCCCGCCTGCAGCAGTATCCTCTAAAGCGTAGGTACACGTTTCAGCGTCCTGAGATATTTCAGCGAATCAACAACCAGTCGCAGGTCCACGTTTTCCGCAATTGTCGTTTCGCCCATGCGCGTCGGGAGGACGAACCGGTTTGTTCGCCCGACCGCTTTCTTGTCACGGCTGATCGCTTTGAGAATGTCGTTCACGGCGAGCCCGTTGATCGCCGCCTTCACCGGAATGCGTTGGATGAGCGTCACAATGCGATCCAGAATTGCCTGATCGATCATCCCCAGTTGTCTGGCGATATGCCCTTCCGCGACGATCCCCAGGAGTACCGCTTCACCGTGCTTCAACAGCCTGTACTTTCCCGCGGATTCCAGGGCGTGAGCGACAGTATGACCAAGGTTGAGGACCGAGCGGAGACCCAGTTCCTTTTCGTCCCGCGATACAATGTCCGACTTGAGTTCGACACACCGTGACCGGACGTAGTGGATTGGCTCCGGATCCAGTTTCAGAATGCCGTTAAGATTGGTTTCAAGAAATGCAAAGAGGTCCTTATCCAGGGCGACACCGTATTTGACGATTTCACCTATTCCGCACACAACTTCGCGGAATGGCAGAGTTCGGAGCAAATCAGTATCCGCCCAGACGAACACAGGCTGGTAGAACGCGCCGATCATGTTCTTGCCCAACGGGTGGTTCACTGCAACCTTGCCTCCGACCGAGCTGTCCACCTGTGCGAGGAGCGTCGTCGGTACCTGGACCAGCGGAATTCCCCGCTGATATGTTGCAGCAACAAATCCGGCGAGATCGCCTATGACTCCGCCCCCCAGCGCGATAAGAGCGGAGTTCCTTCCGATTCCTGCCGCCAGCATTTCCGTAAATATCTTTGAAGCTCTCTGCAGGTTCTTTTGTCCCTCACCGGGAGGAACGACAATCGCGGTGACCCGAAAACCGGCGTGACGCAGATGCTTCTCCACAGTCGCTGCGTAGAAACGGGCGACACGACCGTCCGTTACGAGAACGACGTCCTTTGCGATCTTGTGGAGATCGAGCGTCCGGGGGAGCGAGGAAAGCATGTCGCGGCCCGTATAGACCGGGTACGATCGTTCCCCGAGATTCACGGTGATCTGCTTTTGGATCATGGCATTCTTCGAAATCAGCGTAGCAAGCCGCGCAGCCGTTCCACGATTGCATCCACGGTCGTCCCGACTTTCATCGCGCCGGCGGGGATGATGATATCGGCCTTCGCATAGTATTGCTCCCTGAGTTCGAGCAATCCGTCGATGCGCTTTTGAAGCTCTTCGCCCTCGAGCGGCTTGCCGGCTGCATCCTTCAGCATCGGGCGGTCGGTTTTGTGTTTTATCCGTTCCAGGATCTTTTCCGGCGAGAGCTGGAGATAGACGATAACTCCGTTTTGGCGGATGAATTCAAAATTCTCTTCGTTTGCAAGTGTGCCGCCGCCGAGTGCAACGACACACTGTTGATGGAGCAACAGCTCGCGCAATGCTTCCCGTTCGAGGTTTCGAAATGCGAGCTCCCCCTTCGACGCAAAAATATCGACAATCGTCTGGTCTGCCTTGTGTTCGATGTTCTTGTCGATATCGACGTAGTCCCAACCCAGGGCGTTTGCCAGAATCGGTCCGATCGTGCTTTTCCCGCTTCCCATGAAACCGGCCAGAAAGACCAGGCTCTTTTTTTGATTGTTTTGATCCAACTGGATGACTTTCAATGCGCTGACGTGACGCGGTCCGTCAGTTGAGACTCAGGATTATTCCAAGAGAAAACGTGACACCGTGGACATTGATTTTGGTCGTTGGCGGGATATTGCCAACCGAGACGTTGTACCCATCGACTGTAATGACGTCGGTCCCGAACCTGCTATCGTTGACGATTTCAGGGTCTCTGAAACGCATTTCCGAAAAGATCCCCACGTTATTGAACACCCTGAAGGTGAAACCGCTTTCGATGTGAATGCCATATCCGACCGGCAGGGATTCCGACTTCATCCTCACGCCGCCTATTCCGTACACTCTGTCCGCATAATAGATGCCGAATCCTCCTCCCATGTTCAACCTCAGGATATTGCCGATGAGTGGTATGCGTGTTCCCACGCCAAGTTCGATCGGGACAAAACGCACGCCCATTGTCACTGGAAGTTCGACGAGCTGGCTCGTTGTGGTAAAAAACATGTCGGACTGTGATCCAATTTTTGCGTCATAGTCGACGGAAAGCGAGAAAAAGACATA
>DATDNS010000603.1:0-2329 GCA_036518155.1 Bacteroidota bacterium | reverse complement strand
TCTCGACCGATGGAAGGATTTTTCAATACCGTGTGCGACGTTCTGCCACGGGGGTTTCAATCCTGGCACTCGTGAAACGGCTGGTCCCCGGCGTGCACTTCCCGAAAAGCACGGCGATGTTTGTCTTCTGCGACGACAACGGTCTGCTCTGGTGCAGCATGGCCGATAATCAAGGGATCTTTCTGTTGAATCCGAAGAAACGCAAACCATACCTGCGAAGATACACGACGGCCGATGGTCTGCCGGATGAGTCGGTACGCGCGATCTATGAGGACAGGCACGGGAACCTCTGGTTCGGCGGCTATTCCGACGGACTCTCCATGCTTCCCGCCGATGAGTCGCTCCTCGGAAAATTCCGCCTGTTCACGACTGCCAACGGACTGCCGAACGGTGCCATCCGGGCGGTCACGGAGGATGCGGGGGGAACGCTCTGGGTTGGCACGCGGTACGGAGGCATTGCCTTTCTGAAGGACTCGTTGTTTCACCCTCTGTCGTTGAAGGAAGGACTTCTCAGCACCGCCGTCTGGTCTGCAGCAAGGCGCCTCGACGGAGACCTGCTGATCGGCACACAGCTGGGGTTCCAGACATTTTCGCCGGCCGCCACACGGTTTCTCAAGAAGAAAGAGTTTGGTGCAGACCCCGTGTTCTCCTGCGGTCAATTGTCATCGGGGATCATCTGGTTTCTTTCCACCGCGGGATTGACGGTTTATGATCCATCGCGCGACCGGGACAATCCAGTTGCGCCCCCGATTCTCATCACGGGCTTCGAGGTCAACGGCGTCGCATATCCGACAACAGGGGCATTCGAGCTATCGAATGACCAGGACAATTGTTCCGTTGAGGTTGCCGGTATCAGCCTGCGCGACGAAGAAAGTCTCGAGTACCAGTACAGGCTGATCGGCGCTGACGATGAGTGGCGCCCCCCGCGGAACAACCGTTCGTTTGTCTTCGCTTCGCTTGCTCCCGGCACGTACACCTTTATGGCCCGCGCAGTCACTTCACGTGGGGTGGTCAGCTCAGAGCCCGCTGTCCTCCGTTTCACGATACTACTGCCGTTCTGGCGGCAATGGTGGTTCGTGGGGGGGACGGTGCTGTGCCTTTTCCTTGTTGCGCTGATTGCCGTCCGTCTGCGGCTGAGCCGCCTCCTTGCGCTTGAGCATCTTCGCTCGAGCATCGCAACGGACCTTCACGACGATATCGGGTCCGGACTCACGCGCATCGCGATCTTGTCGGACGTCGCGTATAAACAGGTCCAGTCCGCCCAGCGGGGGAGCCGTTCGGCGACCGATGAGTCGGCCGAAGTGCTGGGAGGGCTGGAGAAGGTGAGGGATACAGCGCGCGGTTTGATCGAATCCATGAGTGACGTCGTGTGGGCGATCGACCCATCGCACGATTCCTTCGAACGGCTGGTACAGCGCCTTCGGTCGTTCGCGTATGAGCTGTGTGAGGGACGCAATATCAAGCTGGTCTTTACCGTCGGCGAAAAGGTTGAATCCGCCAAAATGAGCTCCGAAGGATTGCGCAACGTCCTTCTCTTCTCCAAAGAAGCGCTGACGAATATCGCAAAACATTCGCATTGCACGAAGGCCGAACTTTCCGTGAACCTTGCGGGCCGGCGCATTGTCGTCACGGTCAGCGACAACGGGAAGGGATTCAATGCCTCAACCGTTGAACCCGGGAACGGGCTCGGCAACATGCGGAAGCGGACCGAGCTGGCGGGCGGATCGTTCAAGCTTACATCGAAGGTCGACAAGGGAACGACAATCGTCGCGTCGTTTCCGCTCGCCGGCTGAAACTACGCATCTTCGTAGTTGTTTCGCACCGATTCTTCCGGTAGTTTCCGAGGACGTTTATGAATCAGTCTTCAAAGAAAGAACCGCACGAGCAGACAATCAGAGTCCTGATTGTCGACGATGACACCGAAATCCGGAACGGCCTTCGGTGGGTGATCGATCATTCGCCGGGGTTTTCCTGCGTCGGCACCTATGGACGCTTTGACGACGCCCTTCCGAACATCGAGGATAATGCCCCGGACGTGGTACTGATGGATATCGGCATGCCCGACAAGAACGGGATTGAGAGCGTCGAGATTCTGAAGCAGCGCTATCCCGAGATCCATTGCCTGATGCTGACTGTCCATAGCGATGACGAGAAGATCTTTCAATCGCTCCGGGTCGGCGCCGTAGGTTACCTGCTGAAGAAGACCCCTCCGGATGCTTTGCTGGCGGCAATCCGGGATGCCTACGCAGGCGGAGCCCCGATGTCGACGGAGGTTGCCCGCAAAGTACTCGGGTATTTCCAGCAGCAGAAGAACGACAAACTTTCCGCT
>DATDNS010000602.1:0-12254 GCA_036518155.1 Bacteroidota bacterium | reverse complement strand
CTTTCCCGATTGAACGCGATGGCCCTGAAGTTATTGGGCCCGGGAAGCAGCGTCACCTCGTACGTTTTTGTGACATCATAAGATATTCCGGCTGTACTTGTCGTCGTGCTTTTGGTCGATGCCACCGTGCTTCCACTTGTCGCGCCGAGGATTTTCATCCCCCGTTGATCGTCCGATACCATTTTGCCGTTTTGGTAAAGGCGAATTTCATCAATGCCGCCCCCGAGGTCTTTTGCTGAGACAACCAACGTGATCACGTCTGATTTGAATTCAGTCCCAGGTCCGGGAGAGGTGATCTTCACTTGCGGGGGCAACGAAAACCCTTTCCGTATGTCCGCAACCATTTCGGCTTTTTTCCCTCCGAGCACCGATGCTACATACGACGGGTTGAAGAATTTTTCGTAGAAGTTGTCGATGGAATAAACGTTGGACCCCATCCGCACATTGAGGTGGCGGGCACCGCCAGCCGAGGCGTTGAAGTACCCTTCCGGCGTAATCAAAATCCATTCACCGTCGGCGAAGCTGACAAATTGCGCCAGTTGGTTACCCGTGGCCACGTCATTGATCACCGCACCCTTGCCGTTATGACTCCCCGAGATGATGTAATTCCCATCCGGACTGAAAGCCAGACTTGTGATCCAGTCTTTGTGCGCCCGAAACGACATGACTTCGTGTTCTTTCGTCCTATCCCATATCGTCACGAGTCCCCACGCGTCGCCCGTCGCGAAGATGTTCTTGTTGGGCGAACATGCGATCTTTTCTATGTCCCGGTTATCACCATAGTATCCGGTTGGGGTGAACTTCTTGACAACGCTGTTGTTGGTCAGGTCGTACAGTTTCACGTTTCCCCTTGTTCCGATGAGACACTGTTGCGGTCCGATGAATTCAAACGCCTCGGCATTGCCCGACTGTTCGGTCAGCGTGTCGAGAAGCCGTCCCGTCCGCAGGTCCCAAATGCCCAGGTAGTCCGAAGCAAACCCTGCGATCAGTGCCTTTCGGTTCTCGTCGAATACTCTGATGGTTCCGCCATAGCTCTCCGATTGTTCCAGTCGGACCGGTGGTCGGTTCGGTTCTTCCCGCACGGCGACATACAGGTTTCGATCCGGTTCCTCTCCCTCCGGAGTCTTCTTCCAAAAGAACTCGAGTTTCCCGTCCCGTGAAAACCATGCGTACAGTCTGTTGCCGTCTGCTCGGACAGACGTGATGGTCCGGACAATGCCCGCATCGAACACTTCGGTTCCTCCGGTCCTGGGATCGTGGATACGCACCTGGTCCGAAAAAACACTGTGAAGTTCTTGCGCGTTCACCGCGCGTGCGACGCTGTTGGAACCGTATTGCGTGTTAACACTCTTCGGAGTGATGACGTTGAAGGAACCGCCGGCGTCATAGTACACCCCCAGAATCTCTTCGGCGGGGTCTCCGAGCGCCGTGATTTCGTTTGCGGGCACATCGTAGAGTACCAGCGTTTGATAACCACTGCAGAAGGCCACCGTCCGGCCGTCGTCTGAGACGGCTAAGTCGTTGCAGCTCACAGCAAGGAAATGGTCTCTCACCGTCGTCGTGAGGATGTTCGTTTGACCGGTGGAAAGGTCGAGCCTGCCGATGACGCCGGACCGTCCGGCCAGCACCAGCGAATGCGTGTTTTCAAAGCCGATCGCCTCGATCTCTTCATCGCCCGCGAGAGTGAAATCCTTCCTGGTGCCGTTGCTCAAATCGACAGTTTGAACGCGCTTGTCCATAAAGAGAAGTGCGAGCGTTCTACCATCGGCCGAAACAGCCCACGAGTAGATGAATGTGCTCGTGAGAGCAAAATCGAACTTCGGTTCCGTGGCGTCGATAGCGTACACGTTGACGGAGAACTTGCACACCCGGTCCGGCTCGGTGACGTCGGGTTGGGAGACTCCGATGTCGTAGGAAATGGAGAGCAGCTCGTTCGTACCGGGGAGGAAACTGAGCCCCTGCTTGCGGTAGTCGAACAGGTAGTGACTTTCTTTCAGCGGGATTTCGTGGACCTGCTCCAGCGTCTCACTATCGTAGACTTTGATGGTCTGCCCCGTCTCGAGCACGAAATGCTTCTCGTCATCAGCGATGGAAATGCCCGCAATCCAGGAACCGTCGGACAACCTGTCTGCCGGGATGACCCCGAGGGAGCGAACCGTTGCCTTGGAGAAATCGCAAATGTGGATTTTCCCGGGGTCGGCGGGATTGAAGGTGATCAAAAAGCGTCCGCTCCGGGAAGCAGCCATGGAATAGGCTTCGTTTGCAAAAACGGTCTTCAGTTCCTTCCTGGCACGGGCATCCCAGAGAGTCGTCCCTTTGCCCCCGGTGGTGAGGATGCGCGAGCCGTCAGCGTTGAAGGCGACACGCCGGACATCCAACCCGACCGCTTGAACGAAGACTTCGACGGGTTGAAGTTTTTCTGTTTCTGCGTTGTCTTTTGACGAATCTTCGCCGCACGAAACGAGACAAACCGCGGTGGTGATGATGAGAATACTGTGGCTCATTGTTCTGTTCATTGCTGTCCTCGAGACGAATCTGAAATGAAACCCGATCGCGCGGAAACGTCCAGAAACAAAAATACCTCCGTGGGGGCAAGCTCCCAGGAGGCATCTTCACTGAAACGCCCTCGCCACGCTCCGGCGAGCGAACAACCTATTCTATGTTATCCAACACTGTGGCGAGATGCAAGCACATTGGGATGTCGGAATGGAGGATCCGGGGGATGTTGAATACGATGATATGCAGGAATGAAAAACCGGAGATCAGTCAACGTGTTCGTGTACCGTTGGCCACACGAAATTCTCAATCCTTGGAATGTCTCCGAATGCAAGCGCAGTGACGAAACAACGATTTGAAGGGAGATTGAAACGGTCTCCGGATTGGTACGAAGAGGGTTATCGTGGAACGCGATGACGAACGTGCCGATCGAATCTGCGTTCTGACGAACTGTTACAGGCCACGCAATCCTTGCCGCTATTCAAAACTCGACACCGCTTCTTCCACTGTCTTGAAGACCCTGAAGATCCTGTCAAGCTGGACCTTCTGAATCACGAAGTGTATCGTTGAATTCAGTCTGGCCAGGCGCAAGTCACCACCCCTGTCGCGGATGGAGACAAGAGCCGAAATCACTGACCCGAGACCTGAGCTATTGATCATGGTCATTTCGGAAAGGTCCAGGACGATGTTAACGTGGTCCTTCTCGAGCAATTGAAATTTTCTTTCCTGGAAGAGGGTTGCTTCCGGCTCCCCCATAAAACTCCCCTTGAGCCCCAGCACACATACTTTTCCGTGAAATTCTTCCGTAATGGTCACGTGAGCCTCCTCGTGCCCCGACTTGCGGGACATTGATTACGATAGTTCCGATTTTCAAAAGTCATTTGATTTTTGAAGGAAGACACTCTATTTTGCGCTCGAAAATCTCTCGTTACGGGTTCCGATCATCTACTTGGCAATCGTTCAAATGGACACGAAAGAAAAAGCAATTGAACTTCTCCTGAAACCTCCTGCCGTCCAATATATCCGTTCCATCAATAAACGGATCCAGGAAAATCCGGACTACGTGAACGTTAACCGGGTGGACGTTGGAAACATCATTCACGGCTTTCTTGTCGGGGGCGGCATCTTATGGCACGTGGAGATTTTTGAGAAAGAATGGCCCGAAATTCTCAAGGAAGCTCTTGCCCGCCTCTCGAGCGGCATGAAATAGAAGCGTCCGCGATCATCGCCTCATTCAATCTTCACTTTCCAGGCTGTTCCAGCAAGAACCTTGTGAGCTTCGCGGCCTGCGCCTCCCGCCGACACCGGCTCGAAAAGGACATCATTGCCTCGTGTGCCGTCACCCATTGCCTTCAGCGATTTATTGGTCCACGTGCTTTTCCCGATGTCTGGGATTGTTGATGTTTTTCACAAGATACAACTGCAGATTCCAACCTGCAATTCTCAATTCATCGAATTCCTTACTGTGTCTTCATCGAGAGAATCAGGTACTTCAAACGAAGCGCCTGAAACTTCCGTGTGGGCACGATCGCTGAGGACAAGATAAATGGAGACAACGATAATACAGGTTGCAAGGATCGTCCCAAGAGTCATCGACTCCCCCGCCAGCGCCCATCCCAGGACCAGCGCAAACACCGGATTAATGTACGTGTGCGTCGAGATCCTTGTCGCCGACGTGTGCGTAAGTAGCCACACATATGCGCTGAACGCAATGATGGAACCGAACACGATGAGATACAGCAGCGCGAGCACGGAATGCATGGAAACGGCGTGGAGCGCGCCCGTTTCTCCGGTGACGAAGCCTGCAACAAGAAGCAACACTCCTCCTATCATCAGTTCAAGTCCGGCACTCACCATCGGTGACTTGGGCAACCTGGCTACGCGGGAATAGACCGCACCGCCCGACCACGAAAGCGTCCCAAGGATGATTGCGAAGGCACCCAGCACATCCGTTTGACTCGTCCCGAGTTCTTTTGAGGGACTGACGAGTAACGCGATGCCAATGAAACCAAGGATCAATCCGCCGATTCCCCGGAAACTCAGTTTGTGGTCCCGTATGAAGATCCACTCGATGATCCCGATGAGACAGGGCTCTGATCCGACAAGTAATGCCGCCAGGCCGGAGGGCACCTTCTGTTCAGCCCACGCGAGGAGTCCGTGCCCTACAAGGAAGAATGAAGTGCCGATGATTAAGAGCGAGAGATAATGCTCCCGTTTCGGACCTTCGTGGCCTCGGGCACGGCTGACTGCAAAGAGCACAGCCCCCGCGGTGAGCGACCGGGTTCCCATCATGAGCAGCGGGGGAATCGTTTCGACGGCGTACCGTATCGCAAGATACGTCGATCCCCAGATGACATAGATTGCCGCAAAGGCGAGGACCGCCTTCGTTGGGTGTTTGATTTCGACCGGGTTCTTCAATTTTTGCATCAGCGAGAATCACAGAACGTGGCAGTGTCCGGCATCGGTTATCCTCCCCCGCGCATGCCTGCTTTGATCTCATATTCCTTCGGCGGCTCGGCACCAAGCAGCCACTTCACGAAGTAATCCCAGCGCCGTCGCATCATGTAATTCGACTGGTTGCCATAGCCGTGTCGCTGACTGGGAAAGAGGATAAGGTCGAAGTCCTTGTTCGCTTTGATCAATGCTTCGACAACGAGGAAGGTGTTATACGGTGGCACGTTGTCGTCGACGAGGCCGTGGGCAAGGAGAAGATGCCCTTTCAGGTTCTTCGCAACGTTTTGGTTTGCTTCCGCGTCGTAATTGTCCGTCCCATCGGCGTTTCGAACGAGGAGTCCCTGGTACCGCTCTCCCCAATCGTCCTCGTATTCCCGCTGGTCATGGTTCCCCGATTCAGCGATGCCGACTTTGAAGAAATCGGGATACCGGAACATCGCGTCCGCGGTAATGAAGCCTCCGCCCGAATGGCCGTACATCCCGGCGCGGTCGATATCGATCCAGGGATACCGCTGGGCGAGTTCCTTCATACCGGCAACCTGGTCCGGCAACGTATTGTCGCGTCCCATCGCTCCGTAATACGTGTCGTGGAACGACTTCGAGCGGTCCGGGTTTCCCATGCCGTCGATCGTCACCACGACGAAGCCCAGTTCCGCGAGTGCCTGGTGGTCGCCACGGGCGGGAATAAAGAACCGCGGGCCTGTACTTGCGCCCTGCGGTCCCGGGTACGCATTGTTGATGATCGGGTACTTCTTGGTCGAATCGAAGTCAGTGGGAAGATACATCAGTCCGTAGATGTCGGTCGTTCCATCGCGTCCCTTCATCGTGATCGGAATCGGAGGTTTCCACCCGGTGGCGAGAAGTTTTGAAATGTCCGCCTTTTCGAGTGGCATGACAAGTTTTCCGTTCGAGTCGCGAAGTGTTACAACCGGAGGAACGTCCGGTTTGGAATACGTGTCAATCAAGTATTTTCCGGACGGCGACAACTGGATCGAGTGGAACGCTGCATCAGGCGTGAGCGACACGAGATGCTTTCCATCCAGACCCACACGATAGAAATGGAGAAAGTACGGGTCCTCACCGCGCTCGCGTCCGTATGCCCCGAAGACGACCGTGCGGTTCTTTTCGTCCACTTTCACTATTTGCGCGACCGGTCCCTCACCCGTTGTGACCTTGTTCTTGAGATTTCCGGTGTTCAAATCATAGAGATAGAGTTGGTCCCTGTTATCACGCTCCGAGGACCAAACCACTTCGTTCGATGCCCAGAGTACCTGCCACCCCGCCACCGATTCGAACTGGGTCGGTGACGTTTCCCGGAAGACTGTCCGTACGGCGCCTGTCGCTGCGTCGGCGAGGCGCAGGATCGCCTCTTTATGGTCGCGCGAGGTGGAGACGAACGCCAGCCGGGATCCGTCGGGACTCCAGTTCAGGTCGCTCATCGAGAGATCGTCACCCAATGTGGCGCGGTGGTAATCGGCGGGCATTTGCAGCCTGACCACGTTCCCTCCTTCGACGTCGATGATGACGCGATGGATCATCGCCACAACGCTGTCGCCGGGAAGCGGATATTTCCACGACTGCAGTACCGGATGTCCGGGCCTCGTCTCCACGAGATACATATCTCCGACGTTGCGCTCGTCCTGTTGCTGGGTGGCGATCTTTTTGGAATCGGGGGACCAGAGAAGAATTGCGCGGTCGCTGGATATCCATCCGGCATTGTCGGTGGCGTAGCCGAAGTTCTTTTCCCCATCGGTGGTAAGTTGTTGTTCCTTTCCTGACGAAACATTTCGAACCCAGAGATTCCAGTCGCGAATGAAGGCTTCCAGTTTTCCATCCGGTGATTTTACGGCAATGCTGGCGGCGCGTCCGCGACCGAATCCACGACCGCTCCCTCGACCGCTCCCGGCGGTATCCGAGGGGGTTGGTGCATACGGTTTGCGAGTCCGGCCGGCAGGGTCAATGAGAACATACTCTGTGCCCGTTGGTGTCTCATTGCTGTACCAGAAGCGATCCCCCGAAAGCCATTTGGGGGTCACCGAACCTCCCGTGACGAGGCGCGTGACATGAGGGGGGAGGAATTTTTCCGCCCGGGCATAGTCTGCGGCGGTGAAAACGCGTGGTTGCTGTTGTGCGTACAACGGAATCCAGACGAACACGAACAACAGAAGCTTCTTCATTTGCTTCTCCTCGAGATAATTGAACTGTGGAATCCTGAGATGAGTGAGAACGTTCAAACGCGGCAGATCGAGTCGAGCGCTTCGTTACAGATCTGCAAATGCAACCCCGTTTGTGGTATCTCTGAACAAGACGTTGTGCCTTTGAGTTCTCAATTGTAAGAATCGAGAGGAGAAAAGGCAATCGGAAAATCATCGGTTGGCCCGGTCGTTACAATTTGGTGCAGGAAGTCATGAAGCTTGAAATGTGATCAGGAGTGAGTTTGAGCCAGTTGGAATCCGTCGTGAGGTTCACCGGGTCCGCATTACGCTCTTTGCAAAGGTTGAAGGAGGAAATGATAAGACTCGGCACGGGGTGCCCGGTCAACGGGCTATCGATCAAGCGTCGTAGATCATGCGCGCTCACCTTCGCCTCGAAAGAAACGTTCGTGAACGGTGGGAGTGGCATAAGGCAAGAAGACATCTTCGGAGGGACTTATTTCTTCAAAACCTCCCTCATCTTGTTGAGAAGGTCGGCGTGGACGTACGGCTTCATCATGATATCCCTGACCCCCATCGCTCTGAGCGACCTCGCCATTTCCGGCTCGATGAAACCCGTCAGAAGAATGAAGAGAACGTGCGGATTGTGATGTCGGATTCTCCTGAACACTTCATCCCCGCCGAACTTCGGTAATCCCATATCGGAGAGGACAAGGGAGATCTCTCCGGCGTGCCTTGCGTAGACGTCGACGGCTTCTTCCCCGTCTTTGGCTGTCAGAACTTTGTATCCCGTGGCGTGCAGAATGTCGACCGCGGCCTCCCTCGTCAATTCTTCGTCATCGATGAAGAGAATGGTCTCGCTTCCGCGGGGCATTGTCTGTTCGCTGACGTTTGAAATCAGGACTTCATCCCGGACACGCGGCGAAGCCGGAAGATACACGGTAAACTCCGATCCTTCACCGATCCGGCTCTGCACATCGACAAACCCCCTGTGGCTTTCCACGATGCCGAGAACAACGGACAGTCCCAGTCCCGAACCTTTGGCGGACCCTTTTGTCGTGTAGAATGGGTCGAAAATTCTTCGTTGAACCGCTTCATCCATTCCCGTCCCGGTATCCTTCACCCTGATGAACACATATGACTTCGAAGTTGCCTGCGGAAACCGCACGCGGATTTCGCTGTGCGAAACGATTCCCGTCTCAAATCGGATCTTCCCCCCGTTCGGCATCGCGTCCCGTGCATTAACGCTGAGGTTCAGGAGGACCTGGTTCAGCTGGTTGGCGTCGGCAATGATGAGCGGGAGTTCCCCGGCGACACCGGCGGACATTTCGATTGATTTGGAAAACGTTTCTCCGAGAAGCTTGATGGTGTCGAGCACAAGTTTATTCACGTCGGTCGGCTCCTGGACCACCCCGGTCTTGCGGGCGTACGTGAGGAGTTGTTTTACGAGGTTTGCCCCCCGTTCAACCGAGTTGATGATTGTGCTTGCGCGCCGTCGGATGGTCTCGGCATCTCCCAATTTGCTGTGCAGCAGGCTCGCATTCCCCAGGATAATATTGAGGATATTGTTGAAATCGTGTGCGATCCCAGCTGCCAGTGTTCCGATTGATTCGAGACGCTGGGCCTGGAGTAGTTGGGCCTCCAGCTTATGGCGCTGCTCTTCCGCCACTTTCCGTTCCGTCACGTCGTTGGCCAGTACAAGCCTTGCCATTCTGCCTGAAAAGACAAAATCGTGCGCAGATATTTCCACCTCGATGATGCTTCCGTCTTTTCGCCTGTGACGCCACGTTGAGGTTCCACTTTGACCCTTCTGGGCTTGCACGATGTCCTCCAGAAGCATCGGCACCTCTTCGGGGGGACGGATATCCTTCAGGGTCATGGACTCAAATTCTTCCTTGCTGTACCCATAGTGTTGCACCGCAGCTTCATTGACAGCGAGAAATCGAAGCGTCTCCAGGTCGTATACCCATAACGGGAGAGGGCTCGCTTCGAACAGCATACGGTGATATTCCTCGCTTGTTTTGAGCGCCTTTTCCGCCCGCGTTCGCACAGTGATATCCCGCAGGATGAGGATGATCCGCACCCCGTCATCGACGCTGATCAGGTTCATCTTGGCAAGTAAATGGATGCCGATTTCTCCGCCATCCGCCAGTGTTGCCTCAAATTCATAAACGCGCGAGGACGCGTCGGTGTCAAGCATCCTTCCGAACTCGTGGAGCCCCTCAGCATTGAGGAGATGCTCCAATGCGATGCCGATCATCGACGCACGATCCCGTTGGAACAAATGACAGGCGGCGGGGTTTGCATCCTCTATGGTCAAATCCTTCGTCAGCACCAGAATACCGTCTTCCGCCCCGTCAAAAATCGAACGGGAGCGGTCTTCCGATTCTTTGAGTTTCCTCGACTGTTTATTGACGCGTCGTCGAAGGACAAATCCCCAGAACAGTGCAAGGAGAAATGCAACGGCACTGATGTAGATGACAACGAGATAGCTCCTTGAAGAGTCCGCGACGACTTCAACGTCCTCCGGATATCGCGGGAACATTTCATACCCGCCCTGCGCTCCTCCGTGCGCGAACTGCGCGAGAACGCCGGTCATTCTGACTGTTTCGCCAACACTGAGTTTTTCGAAATCGATTCCCGGTTTGTGGCGGAAAATCAGGAACACGACCATGCTGTCCTTGTCACCCTCGTGCTCACGCAAGCTGATATACGAACCATACGCGTCCTTCCATTTCGAGGAAACCCGGCCTTCTACCTGGATCAGGCGTCCTTCGTAGCGTTCGGAGTTTGCGCGTTCAATATCGACGAACAGCGGCAGCGGGAGAGGACGCAAGACGATGAAGGTCCTGTATGTGACGTGTGAAAGACGGGTGAGCCCCTCGAATTGATCGACAATGCCGGTTGCGATGACACTGTCCCCTTCCGCGATGGGCGCTCCAAATTCCGTGCTGTAGATCCCGATCCCGCTGTTTTCGTCTTCGAGAAAAACGACGAGCCGATCGGTATGGATGACACCGCTGTAAACATTCGCGCGCCCTGCGATTGTCACGCGTCTCCCGAGAAGGTCCGGGATGCCGTCGTTGTTGGCATCGACGCGAGCTTCCGTCACCGTGAGTACCGAGTCCGAAAGGAGGTCCCTCGACTGCAGAGACTCGGAAGAAAAAACCAGCAGAAGAAAAACAAGGATCGTAACGATATTTTTGAGCAGGTTTTGCACGGCGTCTGACGTCATTCGTTTTCGCAATCGGATTGATTGATTTGCGGTAATCGGCCTGAGGTGATGATCCGTTTTCTCATTTTCCGGAATGTCAAGAGATTCACGTCTCTCGCGTCGCTCGAACGCATCAGGAGAATCTCAGCACATTTCCTGCCGAAACCGTTGTCGTACTCAATTCCAATGCCCGGAACCGCCCTCCTTCACCTATCGAACCGAAAGTTCCATGCACCCGGTACCCGCGAATTGTGGGGATTTCCTTTGAATACACAATGCGTGCACCGTTTGTACCCGTGACAGATAATAATGAAGCAATTGTATCTCAATTCCAAGAAGGTTTTTTCCGAATCGCGGGAATTTTCGGTGGAAGGATGAGCGACAGAAACCAGTCAACGAAGGATACCGGCTGGGGCACAAGTGTAGAAAAAGAGTGAGACCCTGATTCTCCTGAAAGGACCTCTCCAGTTGAACTTTGAAGTCCCGAAGGATTGCTGCCAACAATGAAACAAGAACCTTTATCCCGGGGGGACGAGGGTCCATCCGCCCGCCGTAGTCAAATTCGATGAGTGACGTCTGACTCCATTGATGCGAAAGAAGAGCTTCTCTCTACCGCACGAAACAATACCAAAGGGCCGCGCGCACAATCCCTTCCGGCATGCCTTTGATTGATTCCTGCACTTCCGCAAGAACTGCAATCTTCTTGTTGTCAGAATCGTAAATATCGCCACCCCGAACAGTCATCATCATCCTGCCGTCCGAATCGTAGAGGCCGTCACCCCGAATCCCGGCGACTCTTTGATCATCAGCATCGTGAATGCTTTCCCCTCTTACAATCGCAATTTTTCGGTTTTGAGCATTGTAGAGCCCCGGACCTCGCATTGTGTATGTACGCACGATTGCACCTCTCATCGATCAAGTTCTCTGACATTCTCATTTGCAGCACACTTTTGGCACCCTCAGGCAAAGCATACATCATCTTAGTGGATGGTGACGGATTTGCCTCCGTCGTCCTGCCATCGTCCTACTTCATCCGATTGCCTTCCCGGGGGAATTGCCTGGATGAAATAGACGCCTGGTGGTGGGAAGGATGGTCTTTTCGATTCTTCATCCCTATGAGGTCCTTCCGGATTCGGTGCCAGTAACCGAAGTCCCCTCACCCAATTCTCGAACGTCCGCTTCAACTCCTGATGGATTGAAATGTCGGAACGATAACTCGCACGACGATCCGTTGTATTCATCACGTCTCCCTTTGTTTCGCAGATTTTGTCCGTTCTTCGTGCGCACGCCTCAGTGCACCGGCAAAGGTAAATGCTTGTTGTTTGTCGATAAACCAGTTGGACGAGATACGCGTTCTGAAGAACATCATCCCTTGCCAGCGGTTCACGACCCACGAATTAGGGTCGGACAGATGGTGCATGACTTCGACAAAACAGTCCCGGCCGCTCATAATGACGGTTCTCTTCTTCATGATAATGCCTTTAAGTGTTCTTCCTCGGCTTCGAGCACAATAAAAAGTTGTTCGTCCAGCACTGTATACGGGTCCCCCTGCTTGCCTGGCATCGCAATGATGACCCCCTTGTTAATCGGGCGTTCTTTTCCCTGCGGAAGCGTATTGCTGAAAAGCGCCTTGATCTGCCGGCCGCGCCCGGAGACGTGCGTTCCACACGTATAACGCCGACGATGGATTGTTTGCTGGATCATGGTCGCATCTGCGCAAGGTCGAGGTTGATAAGAAAATGGGTAACATCAAACGAGGCCGACCTTGATTCCGGTGATACATCCTTGACGTGTTCGGAGAACGTGAGTGCATAGCCGTCCGGGTCCCGCACGGTGAAGATCCTGTCGCCCCAGAACTCTGTTGTCGGCTCGTTGACCACGGTGATCCCTTTTGTTTTCAGCTCGTTGTAGTAGTCATCCACGGTTTTTGTGTCGCT
>DATDNS010000601.1:0-7420 GCA_036518155.1 Bacteroidota bacterium | reverse complement strand
ATCCCCGCGTGAATGGAATTCCCGATTCCGACACCGCCGCCGTGGTGAACACTCACCCAACTTGCTCCACCCGTCGCATTCAACAGAGCGTTGAGAATGGGCCAGTCGGCGATCGCGTCGCTGCCGTCTTTCATCTTCTCGGTCTCCCGGTTGGGTGAGGCAACGCTTCCGCAATCCAGGTGGTCTCTTCCGATAACGATGGGAGCACTCACTTCTCCTCTGGCAACAAGGTCGTTGAATATTTTTCCCATGATTGCCCGTTCTCCGTATCCCAGCCAGCAAATTCGTGCCGGCAATCCCTGAAACGCGACCTGTGTTTGCGCTTTTTCGATCCAGTTGCAGAGCGGCTTGTTCTCCGGAAAGGTTTCCATCACGGCCCGGTCTGTCCGGTGGATATCTTTCGGGTCGCCCGACAATGCAGCCCAGCGAAATGGCCCCTTGCCGTCACAAAACAGCGGACGAATGTATTCTGGTACGAATCCCGGGATATCAAATGCACGTTTCACTCCATTTGCCTGGGCTTCGCCGCGAATATTGTTGCCATAATCAAACGTGACCGCGCCTTTGTTCTGAAGCTTCAGCAGTCCCTTCACGTGTTCGCAGATGGACGCCTGTGACAACGCAACGTACTTCTTCGGATTCTTCTTCCTCAGTTCGAGTGCCTTCGCATACGTCATGCCGGCCGGAACGTACCCGTTCAGGGTATCGTGAGCCGAAGTCTGGTCTGTTACGATGTCGGGGATGAATTTGCCTGCGCCAATTTTCGGAATAATGTCGGCGGCATTGCCAAGGAGACCTACCGAAAGTGGGCGTTTCTTCGCTTTTGCTTCCTTAATCATTCCAAGGGCTTCTTCGAGCGATTCGCTCATGCTATCGAGGTATTTTGTCTTCAGACGCTTCTCGATTCTTGCGCGGTCCACCTCAACGACAAGGCACGCGGCACCGTTCATCGTTGCAGCAAGCGGCTGGGCGCCTCCCATTCCGCCGAGTCCGGCACTCAGGAGGAACCGACCGGCAAGCGATCCGCCGAAGTGCTTTGACGCACAGGAGGCGAATGTCTCGTATGTTCCCTGCAGGATTCCCTGAGTCCCGATATAGATCCAGCTTCCCGCCGTCATTTGACCGTACATCGTCAGTCCGAGTGCTTCGAGCCTGCGAAATTCGTCCCACGTGCCCCACCTGGGAACAAGCATCGCATTGCTGATCAGGACGCGCGGCGCGTTGAGGTGAGTCTTGAAAATCCCGACGGGTTTTCCGGATTGGACAAGCAGCGTTTCGTCGTTCTCCAGGTTCCTCAGGCTTTCCACGATGGCATCGAAGCTTTCCCAGTTGCGTGCAGCTTTCCCCGTTCCGCCGTATACAATAAGCTCCTGGGGCTTCTCAGCCACCTCAGGATCCAGGTTGTTCATCAACATCCTGAGTGCCGCCTCCTGGAGCCATCCCTTGCAGGAGAGTTGATTCCCGCGCGGTGCGGTGATTGTTCTCTTTTTATCAATCAATGTCTTCATAGTTGTAATTCACGATGTCTGCGACCATTTGTCAATCGGTCGATTAAGGTTCGGCGTTTCTTCAAATCGCTGATTATTTCGACCTGTAAGCGATTGCGGAGATCTCGATCCTTGCATTCTTCGGCAGGTTGGAGACCTCGACCGTCGTTCTTGTCGGATATCGTCCCTCCGCAAAAAAACCGCCGTAAATGAGATTCATATGCTGAAAATCGTTCATGTCTTTCAGGAACACGGAGCACTGGACGACATCGCTCGAATCGAATCCCGCTTTTCCAAGAAGCGTGAAGAGGTTCGTGAGAGCCTGTTTGGTTTGGCTCTCAACGTCCGTTCCTGCAAAATCGCCGGTTTGTGGGTTGATGCCGATTTGCCCGGAGACGAAGAGCAGTGGACCTGCCTGTACCGCCGGGGTATAGGGTCCGATGACATCCTGGCTGGGGAAGAAGGTTTTTGCCGACGATTTCGCAATTTCTTCCCGCATCATCGTGCGCAAGTCCTGGTCGGACTTGCAGCTCAGGAGCGTGATGGCGAGTACCCAAGCAATGACATATTTCATGGCCGTCCTTACGTAATTGTTCGACTACAGTTTGTAACCGATTTTCCTGAGGAATTCCTTGCGTGCATTGACGTCATTTTCAGTTTCAATTCCTTTCGATTTCATCCCGTCGACAACTCCGAGTATGCCGCGGCCCTGCTCTGTCTCGGCGATAATGACCTCCACAGGATTTGCTGTGGCACAATAGATGGAACACACTTCGGGCAATAACTTGATCGCATTGAGAATATTGACGGGGAAGCCGTGTTCTATGAACAGAATGAAACAATGTCCGGCGGACAGGTTTAGCGCATTCCGTTTCGCCAACTCGATGAGTTTTGCGTCGTTGCCGGTTGCCCGCACAAGAGCGGGACCGGACGATTCACAAAACCCGAGTCCGAATTTCATTTGCGGGTTTGTCTGTACCACGGCTTCGTGAATATCTTCCACCGTCTTGATAAAATGTGATTGTCCGAGAATGAAATTGGTGTCATCCGGTTTTTCTATCCTGACGGTTTTGAGGTCCATGGTGTCTCTCCGATTCAGATGGGGTTAATGCTTCAGCAGTTCCATTTGCTCACAGGTGAGGAACCATTGCAGTATGGCGTGGCCTTTTCGGACTTTCTCCGATGCGACAAGACAGGCGAGAGAACATTTCTTGAACTCAAGAGGAAGATTCTCGTGTTCGGTGAGAAGAAGGGATGTTGTCTGGCTCAGGTGCGGCTCGTGGCCGACAAGCAGGACTGATTCGACGGGATGTGCGTTCAACAAGTCGAAGAGCTGACTTTTACGCGTGCCGGGGACCAGGTACTCGGTTTGCTCGGACTTCCGGACGTTCAAGGCGTCCCTCACGATCCCGGCAGTCTGTATCGCGCGCACGAGCGGACTTGAATAAACGCAGTCAATCCGGACTTTGCCGGCAACGAGGAATCGGCCAACGGTCCGCGCCTGTCTCTCGCCGATCTCCGAGAGAGGGCGCTGATCGTCATTCATCGATGGTGTCTGGAGTGCATCGCCGTGTCGCAGGAGATAGATGACCATGGGGGTCTTGACCGGAGTCGCCGTTGCGTCGTGTCACAGATTCCCGGACGCCCGTGGCGAGGATCCAACGAGCCGGGGTGCGGTTCAGTCTTTCGTAAGGTTGTACTGCTGTATTTTTGTGTAGAGCGTTTTCAGGCTGATGCCCAGGATCTTTGCCGCCGTGTTCTTGTTCCAGCTGACGATTTTCAACACGCCGTCGATGTGGGCTTTTTCGAGCTCGGTCATTGAAACCGCGCTCCCGACCTGAACGCCGCTGCTCTCGCCCGCTGCCCGCCGGTCGGCCATCGACCTGCTGCCAAGGGGGAGAGCAAGGTCCTCTACCCTGATGGTATTATCCGTGCAAAGGATTGCAGCCCTCTCGATGACATTTTCGAGCTCCCGGATATTGCCCGGCCATTCATATTTCGACAACATATCCAGCGCCTTTGCATCAATCGATTTCACTTCCCTGGAACGCATCCTGCTCTTCAGGAAATATTCGACGAGCGCGGGGATGTCCTCCGGCCGCTCCTTCAGTGTCGGGAGATGAAGGGTGATGACGTTCAACCGGTACAACAGGTCCTCGCGGAATTTGTTGAGCTTCACCTGGCTGTGCAAATCTTTGTTTGTCGCAGAAATGACGCGGACATCGGACTTCATATTTTTGTTGCCGCCCACACGGCGGTATTCCCCCGTCTGGAGAAAACGGAGGAGTTTGGGCTGCATGAAGAGGCTGATTTCCGCGACTTCATCGAGGAAGAGCGTTCCGCCGTTTGAAATTTCCACGAGTCCTTGTTTGGTGACGATGGCATCCGTGAACGCGCCTTTTTCGTGGCCGAAGAGTTCGCTTTCGATCAGGGTTTCCGGGATCGACGCACAATTGAGGGCGACGAATGGCTGGTCTTTCCGCAGGCTGTTCTGATGGAGGAAGGTCGCGTTAAGCTCTTTCCCGGTGCCGCTTGCACCTTCGATCAGGACACTCGAGTCTGTCGGGGCGACTTTTGCTGCGATCTGGAGGACTTCAAGAATTGGTTTGCTCGTTCCGACGATGTTGCCGAACATGGCGTGGCGTGCGAGCTCCGATTTCAGGACTTTGTTCTCGATCATCAGCCGCTTGCGTTCGAGCGCCCTGTTGATGACGGCGAGAAGTTCTTCGACGGAGTAGGGTTTGGTGATATAGGTATATGCCCCGATCTGCATGCACTCTACGGCGATTCGAAGATCGTTGACCCCGCTGAGCATGATGACCTGCGTATCGAGGTAATGGTCCTTGGCGAATTTCAGGACTTCCACGCCATCGACACGCGGCATCTTGACATCGAGGAGAACGAGATCGTAGGGTCTGAGTTGCAGCTTGTTGATGGCGGCTGTCCCGTCGGAGGCCGTATCGACGGTATATCCTTCCTGGACGAGCGTGGCATTGAGCAGAGCGAGGAATGATTCTTCATCGTCGACGACAAGGATTGAAATCAGCTCGTTTTTCATGTTCAAACCTGGCAGGCAGTCCTTCAACCCGGAGGATCGGAGCAGCAGCGTTTAGCGAATAGGGAGAGCAAAATAGAACGTGGCGCCTTTGTTGACTTCCGACTCGACCCAGATCTTTCCGTTGTGTGCTTCAATGATCCTCTGACAAATGATCAACCCCAATCCTGTTGTTCGCTTTTTGTTGTCTTTTCCGGACACAAGATCGCGGAACCGGTCGAAGATGAGCGGCAACTCCTCTTTTGGTATCCCCGTACCGCTGTTGAAAACCGATATCATCTCGAAATCCGCAGGTTGTTGGCCTTCCTCAAGAACGAGAGCGACCTTCCTCGCCTGGATGACGATTGCGCCCTGTGCAGGGGTGAACTTTATTGCGTTACTGAGAAAATTGTGAAGCACCTGGGCAATTTTTTCGGAATCGTATTCCAGCGGCGGCAATTCGGGTTCAAAATAGACATCGAGGGTGATCTTGTTGGACTCAATCGGGACTCGAAATTCCTGAGTCAACGTGTTGACGGTCGATTCGAGGGTACCGATGCCCTTGTTCAATCGTACGCGGCCCCCCTCGAGTTTTGTCAGGTCCATCATGTCGGTCAAGAGCTCGATCACCTTTTCGATGGAAGCCGTCATATACCCGAGGAGTTCTTTTTGCTGGTCCCCCAGCGGCCCGGCCATTCCCTTGAGAAGATACCCGATACTCTGTTTGAGGCCTGCAATGGGGTTGTGAAGATCATAGAGAAGGCGGGAGGTATGTTCCGTTTGCAGCCTGCGAATGCGTTCCTCGGCGTCGCGTTTCTTCAGCATGGCACGTAATTGCGGAACCAGCTGGTCCATGTCGACAGGCTTCGTAAGGTACTCTCTCGAGCCAAGTTTCATCGCTTCGACAGCCATGCCGACGTCGCTCATGCCCGTCATCATGACCACTTCAGTGTAGGGGGAATTCTTCTTGGCATAACGGAGCACCTCGAGGCCGTTGGCACCCGGCATTTTGATGTCGAGGATGGCAACATCGTAGTCCCGCGAAGAGATCTTCCTGATCGCCTCTTCTCCGTCGGCCGCCTGGTCGACGTCGAATCCTTCGTCTTTCAGCCAGGCAGCGACCGTCATTCGCAAAGGGTCTTCGTCGTCGGCGATGAGCACGCTGACTTTATCCTGAGCCATACCTTCTGTCGAATTGAAGAAATTGGGTTAGTTCTAGACCGCTGGGGTGCGATCATCACTGGTTTTGCAAGTCTGAGAGTCGGTAAAGACTTGAGAATTTTACAAAACCCGGCCTACAAGTAGTGTGATGATAACGAGATTCACCGCAAAAGTCAATCGGATTCTTGCTTTTACCTTTTTACAAGGACGTTGAATTTGTAGAATACCTCTGTTACATTGAATGCGAACTCGCACGAGAATTTCACGCCTCCTTGAACTCGGAACGCACGCATCCTTCCCTGAAACCTCTCACAATCGACGGCGAATCGCTGACGGTCGCCGAAATCCGGGATGTAGCGTATCATCGACGCCACATCGCGATTTCATCAAAAGCTGAACGACGAATTTCATCTGCTCGCAAACTTGTCGAGAAATGGATACGCTCAGGCGAGACCGTCTATGGCGTCACCACCGGTTTTGGGGAATTTGCCAACATCAGAATTAACAGGGAAGACACAGAAAAACTTCAGGAGAATCTGATCGTCAGCCATGCAGCCGGAGCCGGTGATCCTCTCCCCCCGGAAATTGTCCGGGCAATGATGCTGCTCCGGATCAATGCCGTATCAAAAGGGCACTCCGGCCTCCGACTCCAAACCGTGGACTTGTTGAAAAAGATGCTCAACCGGAACATCCTTCCTGTCATCCCGTCCCAGGGCTCGGTCGGCGCAAGCGGGGACCTGGTTCAGCTGGCGCATCTTGTGCTGGCCATGATGGGAAAAGGAAGAGTGTTCGAACGTGCAGAGGGATCGTTGTCGGGAGGCGGAGTCGTCAGCGCAGCAACGGCTCTCAGGAACGAAGGCCTGGAACCTGTGCGATTGACCGCAAAGGAGGGGCTCGCGCTCATCAACGGAACGCAGATGATGACCGCGTACGCAGCGTTGACGATTTACCACGCGAAGGAATTGGCAAGGATTGCCGACATTGCGGCGGCGATGAGCGTTGAAGCTCTGCGCGGGAGCGAGACACCGTTCGATGAACGGATTCAAGAGTTGAGGCCGTACAAAGGTCAGGCCGCTGCTGCCCGCAACATGCGGTCGATGATGAAAGGGAGCGAAATACGCGAAGCACACAGGCATAACGATTCGCGTGTGCAGGACGCGTATTCCATCCGATGTATCCCGCAGGTGCACGGGGCTTCGCGCGACGCGATCGACTATGTCTATGACAAGGTTGCGATCGAAATCAATTCGGCGAACGACAATCCCCTGATTTTCCCCGATGACGGCGCTCATCTGGAAGGGGGCAATTTCCACGGTCAGCCGATGGCCTTGGCGATGGATTTTCTTGCGATTGCGCTCTCCGAGCTTGCCAATATTTCAGAACGACGAACCGAGCGGTTGGTCAACGGTTCGCTCAGCGGATTGCCGAAATTTCTTACCGAGAAAGGCGGACTGAATTCAGGATTGATGATCGCCCAATACACGGCGGCGTCCATCGTTTCAGAAAACAAGGTGCTGTGTCACCCTGCAAGCGTGGATTCCATCCCCACATCCGCCAACCAGGAGGACCACAACAGCATGGGATCCGTGAGCGCACAGAAAGTATGGAGGGTCCTGAAAAATGTTCAGACAGTCCTGGCCATTGAGCTGCTGTGTGCCGCCCAGGGTCTTGATTTTGCCAGGCATCTCGGGTCCAGGGTTCCGATGAAGGCGGGACGCGGGACGGAAGCTGCCTATCG
>DATDNS010000600.1:0-3484 GCA_036518155.1 Bacteroidota bacterium | reverse complement strand
TGTTTCACAACGGCCGGAGATCTTTCCCACGTTCTATGCATCGCTGCCGGTCGCAGGTGTGGACGGGACCTTGCAGTACCGCATGGCCGGAACGGCTGCGGCCGGGAATCTGCGCGCGAAGACCGGCACACTGAGCGGCGTCAGTACGATCTCGGGTTATGTCACAACGCGCGACGGCGAACTGCTCGCTTTTTCTGTCATGATGCAGAACTCGATTCTCCCCGCGTCATTCTATCAGACTGCACAGGACAGGATAGGAGTCTTGCTTGCGGAATTCAGCAGGAAGCCGCCTGTTGCAGTTTCTCGCTAGCCGTCTGCTGCCGCCGTGAAGCTGATTCATTCTCACATCCACTGAAGGTGCTCTCATGGAACAACGAACATCGACGACGTTTGGTCTTTACGAAGGTCTCCGGATCGTCGTTCCGGGATTTTATTTCGCGACGGTACTGCTCTTCTTCTGGTGGTGCTTTTTTCCTCCTGCGGAAATGAACACGGGTCACGGCACTGCATTCCTGCTGCTCTTCCTTTTCGTCACCGTCGTTTCGGGACTGACGATGTACGCAAAAGAAACCGCCAAACGCAGGAAAGCGTTCGTGGAGAACCAGCCGAGCAACTTCCTCAAAGAACGATCGAAGCTCCTCAAGAATACCGAGTTGCTCGACGACCAATCTGCGAGGAGACTGTATTTTTATCTCCTGAATAACCACGTTCCTCCCGCCTTTCACGACAAAATATTCTTCTTCGGAACGATCTACCACATCATGATCCTCCTGCGACGCACGACCTTCTGGTTTGCGCTTGCTGCGCTTGCGGCTCTTCTCATAAGACTTGCCACCGGACATCCACTTGCCGACCAGGCACCGGGAGTTGTTTTCGTGGGCACGGTCTGGCTCATCTATTTGTTCAACGTCCGCTACAACAAGGCCGACAGGAAGATGCAGGAGAACTACCAGGATCAGATCTTCTGGCTCGAAATGAACCACGAGCTGGTTGAGACCACCATCCGGCAATATTCAAAATCCCGTGCCGCCCTCTCCAAATGAAGTCAACCCGTTGGAATGAAATCGTACTCCGGGTTCCGGACTCTTATCACGACCTTCTTGCCGGCCCGCTTGCAGCCCTTGGCTTTGAAGGATTCTTGCAGGAACCCAACGCTCTCAAAGCCTTTATCGATACACGCAAATGGGATCGACATTTTCGGCAGGGCCTGGAGCACTATCTCCGGAAATTCGGCCGCGAGTTTCCAAAGCTGAATTTGCGCTATCGGACGAGGTCGATTCATCGGAAGAACTGGAATTCACAATGGGAACAGACCATAGGAATCCTTGAACCAGCTCCTGGCATCATCATCAAACCGTCGTGGAAGAAACTTCGCGTTCGTGACAAACATAAGATCGTCCTTCACATCGACCCGAAAATGTCCTTTGGGACGGGGCACCACGAAACGACTCGGTTGTGCCTGAGACTGCTTCAAGAATATGTCCGACCGGCAATGACCGTGCTGGATTTCGGAAGCGGCACAGGGATCCTGTCTATTGCCGCAGTAAAATTGGGAGCAGGCAAGGCCGTGGCAGTCGACAACGACCCGTGGACAATCCCGAATATCAGGGAGAATATCAAAAGGAATCGAGTCGAACATCGTGTGAAAGCAATCCTGGGTGGCGCACGTTCGATACCAAAAACCTTTTTCGACCTCATTGTCGCAAATGTCGACATGCCTACGATCCGCAATGAGCATCTGAAACTCATCAAAAGGCTGAGAAAAGGGGGATTGCTCGTTTTCTCGGGGATTCTGACAACCGACCTTCTGGCCCTTCAACACCTCATTCGTCAAGAAGGCATCATGCCGGTCACCCTCCTTGAGGAGAATGAGTGGGCCGCACTTGCCTTCGTCCGGACCTGATGCGAATCTCGGCGATCGATATCGGTACCAACACAATCCTCATGCTCATTGCGGACGTGAGCGAAGGGATGAATCTCCACGTTGTGCGGGACGAGCATCTTATCGCACGAATGGGGAAAGGAGTCGATGAGAATCGCGTGATTCTTCCGCAAACCTTTGAGCGGGTTCTTGGATTTCTTTCGGAATACAAGAACATTCACGAGGTAGTTAAGTCAGAGCGGATGGTCGCCTGCGGCACAAGTGCATTGCGCGACGCCCGCAACAGCGGGGAATTTATTGAATTCATCAGACAACGACTTGGGTTCACAATATCGGTCCTGAGCGGTGACGAGGAGGCCGATCTGACTTACCGCGGCGGTGTTTCCGAGTTCATAGAATCGGGAACCGATCAGCAATTTGTTGTCGTGGACATCGGCGGCGGCAGTACGGAAATCACTTCCGGTATTGGCCCGGACGTAAAGTCAAAAGCCAGCCTGGATATTGGTTCGGTGCGCTTGACGGAACGGTATCTCAAAACTTCACCCCCCGAGCCTGGCGGGCTCGAAGCCGCGCACCAATACGTCCAGTCTCATATCCGGTCGTTACCGTTCCTGAACGAGAGAACCAGGTGTATTGGGGTCGCAGGGACGTTGACAACGCTCGCGGCAATCGACCTGCAGCTCGGTGCCTATGACCGGAACCGCGTAAGCGGTCACGTTCTCACCCTCGAAGCCATCGAAAAGATCTTTCACAGGCTGAAGGAGAAACGCCTCGATGAGATCAAGGCAATTCCGCAAATCGTCCCCCAGAGGGCGGACATTATTCTCGCCGGAATACTCATTCTCCTCCAACTCATGAAACACTGCGGTCTGGAACGCATCACTGCAAGCGACCGTGGATTGCGGTACGGGATTGTTCTGCGCGAGGCGGAGAAAGAATTTGGTGCGAAAAGGTGAAACAGCTGAAGGTAGAGGTAGAGGTAAAGGTTGAGGCAGAGGAAAAGTTTGAAGTGAGGGTGAAGGAATAGCGTGAAGTGAACAGAGTTCAGGAATGGCGTTGAGGGGTTACTTCATTGCGCTTCTTTCAGCGTTGTGCACAACTTCCTTCAACGCTTCCACGGTGTAGAGGATATCCTCTTCGGTCGTACCGCGGCCCAAAGAAAACCTGATCGTCGCGCGAGCTGTTTGCTCGTCTCTTCCCATCGCCAGCAGGACGTGCGATGGCTGAAGGCTTCCGGACGTGCACGCCGATCCGCTCGTGACGGCCACACCGTGGAGATCCATTCCCATGATCAGCGCCTCACCGTCGATGGGTTGCTTTGAGGAATTGAACGAGACGCTGAGCACGTTCGGAAGACCCTGTGCCGGGTTCCCGTTGACAATCGCGTTTTCAAAGGTGCGCGCAATTTCCGAGCGGAGAAGATCCCGGAGACGCACGACCTTCCTGCCGTCCTCTTCCATCCGTTCCGCGCAAATCTCAATTGCTTTCGCAAAACCAACGGCAAGCGGAATATTCTCCGTCCCTGGCCGACGATTACTTTCCTGGGGTCCACCCTTCATGAGAGAATCGATGGTGGTCCCCTTCCGGATAAAGATGGCTCCG
>DATDNS010000599.1:0-5888 GCA_036518155.1 Bacteroidota bacterium | reverse complement strand
GGGGAGACCATCGGTATTACGGGCGCGACATTGGATACGACGATGAGGAAAGAAGCGGAGGAGCAGCTTCATCTGCAAAGAGCCTATTTCCAGCAATTGTTTGAAAGTGCCCCGGAGGCAATTGTTCTTCTCAGGGCCGATGAACGGATTATTCAGGTCAATCGCGAATTTACGAGGCTCTTTGGATATACACAGGAAGAGGCGGTCGACCGGCAAATTAACGATCTGATCGTTCCAGCGAATCACAAAGAAGAAGGCTTGATGATGACAAGACGAGTTGCCGGCGGGTCTGTCATCAATGCCGAATCGGTTCGCCGCCGCAAAGATGGGACTGTTGTCGATGTTTCAATTCTCGGGAGGCCTGTACACGTCAATGGTGGCCAGATCGCTGTCTATGCGATCTACCGGGATATTACTGACCGCAAGAAAGCTGAGGATGCACTCAGGAAATCCGAATTCAGCTTTCGGGGTCTGTTCAACAGCGTCGGTGATGCAATCTACATTCAGGATCGGGAGGGGCGGTTCGTCGATGTGAATCAAGGTGCCGTGAAAATGTATGGTTTCCCCCGTGAGTACTTTATTGGCAAAAGCCCCGCCGATCTTTCTGCACCCAACAAGAATGACCTCACGCAGATGGCGGATTTGGTCAGAAAGGCGTTTGAGGGCGACCCCCAGCAGTTCGAATTTTGGGGAGTTCGAAAAAGTGGCGAAGTCTTTCCAAAAGAGGTGAGGGTGACAAAAGGGATGTACTTTGGTGAAGATGTGATCATAGCCCTGGCCCAGGATATCACGGAACGCAAGAAATTCGAAGCCGCAATCCAACAAACCAACCGTACGCTCGAATCGTTGATCAAGGCTTCTCCTCTTGCCATAACCGTCATGGATCCGGAATGCAGAATACAGCTCTGGAATCCTGCAGCTGAGCGAATGTTCGGCTGGAAAGCTGAAGAGGTCATCGGCCGCTTCAATCCCATCGTTCCTGAAAACAAAAAGGAAGAGTTCGCTTTATTGCATCGCCGTGCGTTGAGCGGTGAAATGCTTCACGAACTTGAGGTCCGGAGGCAGAGAAAAGACGGCACGCTGATGGATATCAGCAGGTCGACGGCGCTCCTTCGCGATTCAGAAGGGACGATCAAAGGCATCATGGCTGTCCTTCTCGATATTACCGAACGGAAGCACGCTGAGGAGAAGTTGCGCGAGAGCGAGGAACGGCTCAGGCTGGCACTGACTGCCGCGAACATTATGAGCTGGGAACTCCAGGTCGGGACCGGCACGATTAGTTGGTCCGAATCCGGGGAAAAGTTTTATGGACTCAAGGCCAATGAGTTCGGAGGCACCTGGGATGCCTACTTACAACTGATCCATCCTGATGACCGGGCGGCAGCAGAGCTGGCGATGAATCAATCAATCAGGGACGGAAATGACTTCAAAGCGGAGTACAGGATCGTGTGGCCGGATGGATCGGTCCATTGGCACGCGGCATATGGTCGGCCGTCGCGTGAAGAGCACGGACGGCCGGTGCGGGTGTCGGGGATCGGGCTGGATATTTCGGAACGGAAGAAGGCCGAAGAAGCGATCCAAAAGCTGCATCACGCCGTCGAACAAACCGATGAAGTGATTATCATGACTGAACCCGACGGCATGATAACGTATGTAAATCCCGCTTTCGAAAAGCTCTACCGGTATTCGCGCGAAGAGGCAATTGGCAAGACGCCGCGAATTCTCAAAAGTGGGGGAATGAGCCAGGAATACTACGAACTGTTCTGGCGAGATCTCCTTGCCGGAAAAAGCGTTCGCGCAGAACACATCAACAAGACAAAAGATGGAAAAATTGTCATAGTCGAAGCTTCGGTGAACCCCGTTTACGATGTCAAGGGAAAGCTGAGCGGGTTCATCGCTGTACAGGAGGATATTTCCGACCGAAAACGGAATGAATCAGAACGCAAAAAGCTTGAGGCCCAGCTGTTGCAGACGCAAAAACTTGAATCCATCGGGACCCTGGCCGGAGGCATCGCTCACGATTTCAATAACATCCTGGGTATCATTCTTGCCTATAGTTCCTCGCTGCGGAATGCAAACCTGCCGCACGAAAAAGTTAGTGGCGCGGCCGATGTCATCAATCAGGCAGTCGAACGGGGTGCTGACCTTGTCAAGCAAATCCTGACATTTGCAAGAAAAACCGACGTGGTCTACGGCCTGATTAACATCAACGTTATGATCAAAGAACTGAGAAGAATGCTCGCCGAAACATTCCCAAAGACCATCACCATCGCCACAGACCTGGGGGCGGATGTTCCGGATATTACTGCTGATGCCACGCAGGTTCACCAGGCGATTCTCAATATTTGCGTGAATGCGCGTGATGCCATGCCGGCTGGAGGAAAACTGATGTTGCGGACACAGCTTGGTATGCGCGCCGAAGTGTCGAAGTATTTCCCTGAAGCCACCAGTGAACGTTACATACGCGTCAGCATCTCGGATACCGGTTCGGGGATGGACGAATCGACCCGTCAGAGGATCTTCGAACCATTCTTCACCACCAAGCCGAAAGGGAAAGGAACGGGGTTGGGGTTGTCGGTCGTGTATGGGGTCGTGAAGAATCATAATGGTTTTGTCCGGTTGGAAAGTGAAATTGGAAGAGGCACCACGTTTCATTTGTATTTCCCCGCACCCGTCCATTCCTTCAGACCACTCGCCCAGGTTCAGGGATCGGTCGTGGAAATTCCGGGCGGCAATGAATGCATCCTCATTGTGGAAGACGAGGAACCCCTGCTGAACGTTTTGTCCGGGCTTCTGACGTCAAAAGGATACAGGGTGTTTGCGGCTCACGATGGCTACGAGGCAGTCGAGACATACGAGGAACACCACAAAGACATTTCGGTGGTAGTCAGCGATTTGGGATTGCCAAAGATGACCGGCCAGGACGCCTTCCTGAGAATGAAGAGCGTAAATCCAAAAGTGAAGGTCATTTTTGGGACGGGGTATCTCGATCCTGATCTCAAAACAGAGTTGCTGAATTTGGGGGCCAGGGGCTTTCTGTCGAAACCATACAGCCAGGATGAACTCCTCAAACGGATCCGTGATTTGATTGACGTGGGCGAATAGGATCGGTGGGCTGACGGGGATCTTTGTTATGATCATGGGAACAGTGTGAGCACAGAGTATTCAATCATTGCACTAAATCCGGGTTCGACCTCAACGAAGGTTGCATGGTTTGAGGATTCCAGCGAAATGCTGAAGGAGACCCTCGTTCACGATTCCGCAGTACTTAGTCGCTATAAAGATATCTGGGAACAGTACGATTTTCGGTTCCAGATCGTACGATCCTGGATGCAAAAAATAACTGCGAAGCCTTCGGCGATCGTGGGGATAGGTGGCTTGCTGAAGCCCGTGAAGAAAGGAACGTTCAGAGTAACAAAGTCCATGCTCGACGATGCGCGCTCGAACGTGCAGGGGGCGCACCCATCGAATCTTGGATGTGTGATGGCGCACGACCTGGCACAGGAATATCAATGTCCGGCGTTTACCGTGGATCCTGTCTCGGTAGACGAATTCTCGTCGTTGGCAAGATATTCAGGACATCCCTTGATTGAACGGAAAAGTCTCTCACACGCCCTCAATATCCACGCGATGGCGCGGCGTGCCGCGAAGGAGGTAGGAAAGAACTTGGATGACTCTTCGTTTGTCGTGGCTCACCTCGGGGGTGGAATATCCGTTGCACCGGTGTATCGCGGAAGGATTGTTGATGCAAATGACGCCTCGAGCGATGGACCGTTTTCTCCAGAGCGAACCGGAGGCCTTCCTCTGCAACAATTCATCGGTCTGTGTTGTTCGGGTCGTTTCCGTGAACAAGAACTTCGCAACCTGGTGATGGGGAACGGCGGACTAAGAGCGTATCTTGGAACGAATTCGTTGAAAGACGTCGAGGACAAGATTGACCGGGGAGACAAGAATGCTGCAGAGGTATTCGAGGCGATGGGTTACCAAATCTCGAAAGAAATTGGTGCTATGGCCACCGTTTTGGAGGGAATGGTTGATGCAATTGTGTTAACAGGAGGGATGGCGACTTCCATCCGACTCGTCTCCTCGGTAAGAAAGCGTGTGGCTCACATTTGCCGTATATTGGTCTATCCTGGTGAAGATGAGATGCTGGCGCTCGCTCAGGGGGCCCTAAGAGTACTTCGGAACGAAGAAGTGGCAATGACATATTAGGAAGAGCTTATGATGATCCGCAATTTTGATGAACTTCTGTCTCACGCTGCGACCCTTTCTCGCCATCGGGTGGTGGTTGTGTTTCCGAACAACAAGGAAACGTTTTCGGCTGTCGCGGAGGCCCGGGATAAACTAAACGTCGAGTTTGACCTTGTGGGTGATGCGGATGTAATTGCAAAGGGTCTGCGGGAAGTTGAGAGCAACAATGATCGGCTCAGGGTCCACGACAAGAAGGACATACACGGAGCGTTGCAGCATTCAATCGAGCTATTGAAAGACGGCAATAGGCGGATTCTCATGAAGGGTGGAATCGACACCTCAAGCCTGATGAAAGCGGTCCTCGCTGAAGCCAGCGGACTCCGCACCGGGCGATTGTTGAGTGACATTTTCATCATGGAATATCCGCAACGGCAGGGGAACAAGTTCGTGATGATCACGGATGGTGGCATGACCCTGTCTCCGGATTTGGCGAACAAGATTGAACTCGTGAAGAATGCAGTGGATGTGGCGCACGCCCTCGGCAATCTTCAGCCGAAAGTCGCTATTCTTTCTGCCACGGAATTTGTGCTCCCGAACCTGCAGTCGACTCTCGACGCAGCGGCCCTCTCGAAAATGAACGATCGGGGACAGATCAAAGGATGCATCATCGACGGGCCTTTGGCTCTTGACAACGCGCTCTCTCCGGAGGCGGCGGAAGAGAAAGGCATCGTGTCGCCTGTGGCAGGCCACGCGGAAATTCTTGTTGCCGCGAATATTGAATCGGCGAACAGCCTCGCGAAAAGCACAACGTATTTTGCCAGTATGAGACTTGCACACGTTATCGTCGGCGCAAAGATTCCGATTCTGATCCCTTCAAGGGCGGACAAGAGCGATGCGAAGCTGCTTTCGGTTGCGCTGGGTATTCTGATGTCATGCTTCGCTTCGTAGCCCTGCTTCAGATTTTTCTTGCCTTCTCTGCAAAGATTTCATAACTATAACACTTAGTTTTGCCTCCCACCGGGTTAACCTTTGTTGAAAAAGTCAGGCCCGGGGAATCTGGGACACGATCCGCAACTCACAAGGTGGAACGCCACGCTTTGCAGGAGCGTCTATAAACTATGTGCAATGGCTCCGCGGCAACAAGGAACCGGAGCGACAAACCAATCCTTTGCGAACTATTCTTTCTTTTAAAAAAGCGATGGAACATAAAATACTAAACCGCTACGTGGCCCTCGTCGTTTTCTTGATTACGATGGGGAACTATCTAAGTACGATGCCGCCTACTGTGGTGTTTTGGGACGTCCCCGAACATGCGGCTGCCTCATATGCTGTACAGGTGCAGCATCCCCCCGGATCGCCGCTTCTTGTGCTCGTGATGCGCGTCGCATCCATGATTCCCCTTTCCCACGATATCGCGGTTCGGATGATCCTTGTGAACGCGCTCGTGAGCGCCATCAACGTTGTCCTCCTTTATCTGATCATCATCCGTCTCGTCCTAACCTGGCGGAAGCTTCCGGAATCGTTGACAGAGAAGATCTTCTTGTATGCCCCCGCCGCTATCGGTGCGCTCGCGCTCACATTCTCCACGACTTTTTGGTTCAATTCGATCGAGCTCGAAACTCGAAACACGAGCCTTTTCTTCACGGCGATGATTATCTGGCTGGTATTGATTTGGCACGAGAGGGCGGACGAAGAAG
>DATDNS010000598.1:0-2574 GCA_036518155.1 Bacteroidota bacterium | reverse complement strand
GATGAGCACAGCGGAAACGAGCGAGTGTCTCAGCATCACGGAAGCGAATGTCAAGGTGCGTTTGAATCGGGCAAAGGAGATGTTGCAGGGTACGATCAGCAGTTTCTACCGCGACGTCGAGTTGTTCCATTTCGACCTTGTCCGCTGCGACCGAATCGTGAAAAACGTCCTGCAGCGTCTCGATGCCGTTTGACAAAATTTTGCAGTGAGGGGAGTCCGGCTGCAATTTCACCCTTCCTTGTTCTCTTCTAAGAGTCCATCGACCTTGTCGGCGGCACAATTTCCAACCTGGAGTCGCACACCACATGAATGACATCAACAATCCCCTGCAATCGGCAATTGCAGCGTTGGAACCGGATGTTACAGAGCGGATGAAGCTGACCCGTGCTGTCATCAGCTATGCCGAAGAATTTCTTCAGAACATCCGGCATCTCCCGGCATTCATTCCTTCCGAGGCCAAGGGCGCCGGTCTCCACGATTCTCCCATCGGGGAAGACCCGATCGGAATTGATGAGGCATTGCGGCTTCTGAAGACGAACGTCGATGTCCCGGGTCTTAACCCGGCGTCTGGCGGGCATCTTGGGTATATCCCCGGAGGAGGACTCTACCACGGGGCGCTCGGGGATTTTCTGGCGTCAGTCACAAATCGCTATGCAGGCGTTTTCTTCGCATCGCCGGGGGCGGTCCGCATGGAGAACATGCTGCTCGGCTGGATGGCCGCGATCATCGGGTACCCGGGTACTTCCGGCGGCACTCTGACCTCCGGAGGCAGCCTGGCCAATTTGATTGGCGTTGTGACGGCCAGAGACGAACACGACCTTAAGGGGCGGGATCTCGAACGAAGCGTTATCTACCTGACGGACCAGACGCACCACTCCATCGACAAGGCAATTCGGATTGCGGGATTGAAGGAATGCCTCGTGAGGCGCATTCCTCTTGACAATAGCTACCGGATGATTCCTGAAGAACTCAACAGGTCAATCATCGCGGACCGAGCGGCAGGACTCAATCCATGGTTGGTCATCGCATCTGCCGGGACGACCGATGTCGGAGCGGTTGACCCGTTGCCCGAAATCGGGAGCCTGGCGAAACAACACGGATTGTGGTTTCATCTCGATGCGGCGTACGGGGGGTTCTTCGTTTTATGCGAATCCGGCAAAAGAGTGTTGCAGGGCATGGAGACATCGGACTCCATCGTCATGGATCCGCATAAAGGTCTTTTCATTCCCTACGGTTCGGGTGCTGTCTTGGTGAAAGACAAACAGAAGCTTCTTGCATCGCATCATTACCAGGCAAATTACATGCAGGACGCTCTGAGCTCGACCGATGAGCTGTCACCGGCCGACCTTTCACCGGAGCTGTCAAAACATTTCAGGGGCTTGCGGCTTTGGCTTCCGCTCAAGCTCGCCGGCGTGCAGGCGTTCCGTGTTGTGCTGGAAGAAAAAATACAACTGGCAAGACACTTCTATGAGTCCGTAAAGACCTTCGACGGCATTGAAGTGGGTCCGGCCCCCGGGCTGTCCATCGTGACCTTCCGTTATGTGCCGGCATCAGGAGACGCAGACGATTTCAACAGGAGGCTTGTTCAGGAAATCCAGAACGACGGAAGAGTGTTCCTGTCTTCGACAGTTCTTGACAACCGGGTGACCCTGAGGTTTGCAGTCCTCTCCTTTCGGACTCATGTGGATACGGTCGATCGGGCGCTGGAAATCCTGAGGGAGAAAATAACCCTGGTGCAAAAAGGCTAGCAGTGTGTCCTCCCGATTCGCCGGTACCCCGTGACGGCGTTTGTGGTCAGCGTTCGCGTGGAAGATCGATCAGGAGTTCCCCGTCCGTTTTTCGGACGGGCAGTTGTTGAAGGGGAAGAGAAGCAGGACCCCGAACGACCGCGCCGTGCTCGTTGAACTTGCTCCCGTGGAGAGAACAAGTGAACTGCTCTCCGTTGAACGTCACAGGGTTTGAAGCGTGGGTGCACCTGAGGAGAAGCGCAGCAAAACTGCCGTCGGGTCTCTTCTCAAGGGCCAGGTCGAAGAGGAACTGTCCAGGCCGGACAAGGACAAGCGACGCGTTCGCGAAGAGTGAAACGGGGACTGTCACCGTGCCGTCCGTGACGGGAGCGGGGTAGACGGACAACGTGGCGCACGATTCGAGGGCTCCGGCAAGCATGCCGCTTCCCGCCATAAGACACCATGTACACGATTGCCTGATAAAATCTCTTCGGATCATCGGGGCACCTAGAAGGAAAGACCAATGCCAAGGTTGAGAAACGTTTTGGTCGCGAATCCTTCCGATGACGCCAGCCGCACATCTCCTTTTAACACCACACCGGGTACCGGCAAATAATTCACTCCTGCAACGAAATGCCCTTGCGTCAATGAGCGGTCGGAAGAAACGTTCGAAGGTGTGGAAGCGTTTAGGTCCATGGTTTCGTACCGCACAAACGGGATGAGGGATTGCGTGTTAGTGCCGAAAGGGTCGTAGAGCAGGTCGTATCCCGCCTCCACATAAGCGCCGTATTCCGACGTCGGCGTTCCGTTGTTGAACGCGCGATTGATTGAGAAGGCGTCGGGAATG
>DATDNS010000597.1:0-2558 GCA_036518155.1 Bacteroidota bacterium | reverse complement strand
ATCGTCAATGCCGTCCTTGTCACTTGCTATCCAAGATGAAATATTCCCACTTTTTGATTCTCTCGCTTATTCCCTCGTTTTATATGACTGAGTTGCTGGCACAAGATCTATCCTCATTCGTAAATCCGTTCATCGGCACTGCCAACGGCGGAAACACATTCCCAGGCGCCGTACGACCCTGGGGAATGGTCTCCGTGAGTCCGCATACGGCTCCTGGGAGTCCGTCGGGATACATTCACGGATCGAAGTTCTTCTATGGTTTCGGTCACAACCATCTGAGTGGAACTGGCTGTGCAGACTTGGGCAGCGTGATTCTTACCGCGGTACGCGGTACCGCGAAATCCAATCCAGAATCGTACCGAACATCCTTCTCTGAAGAAGACGCAGACCCGGGTTACTATCGGGTAATGTTGGTGGATGCGGATTGCCTGGCGGAAGCGACGGTGACGACACGCTGTGGTATAACACGATTTACAGCCCAACGTGGCGGCGTATTAACGTTGCAAGTAGATGCGGGCAGAAATCTCAGCAGGATTGGTGGCGGATCGGTGCGTGTTGTTGCGCCGGATGAAGCAGAAGGCTTCAACGAAGGCGGCGGATTCTGCGGTGAACTGAATCGATACAGAGCATATTTCGTTCTTCGTCTCAATCGCAATGCGGTCGCGAACGGGACGTGGAAAGCGGATCGGGTGAATAACGAAAGCACGGTCCTTGCCGGGGACACCTCAATAGGAGCATGGTTCCAGTTCAATCTTCTGGCTGGTGAAAGACTTGAAGCTCGCGTTGGAATTTCGTACGTAAGTATCGCAAACGCACGCCTGAATCTTAACGCTGAGACCGATGGAAATACTTTTGAGACCATCCGCCGGGATGCAAGGACCGCTTGGAATCGCGAACTCGGACGTATCGATGTCCAGGGAAGCAGCAGGGATGATTTTACGAAATTCTATACTGCCTTATACCATTCTCTTATCCACCCGAACATCATTAGCGACGTGAACGGGGAATATCCGCGCTCGGCAAAACATGGTACCGGGACCATCAAAGCGCGTGATCACTATTCCGTATTTTCATTGTGGGATACTTATCGGACGTTGCATCCGCTCCTGACGCTCGTGTATCCCGAACGCCAATCTGCAATCATTCAGTCCATGCTCGACATCTACGACGATACCGGATGGCTTCCGAAATGGGAATTGATCGGCAGCGAAACATATATGATGGTTGGCGATCCCGCCGGTCCTGTTATTGCGGATTCGTATCTAAAAGGGATAACAGACTTTGATATCGAAAAAGGATATGTGGCCGTCTGTAAGCCTTCACTGTTGACGACAGATACCTCGGCTCCACCCATCAGGGCGGGATATCACGATTTTCTTCGGTATGGCTACATCCCCGCCGATCAGGATACGACAGCGGATTGGTGGGTGTGGGGGCCGGTATCGACCGCGCTTGAGTACTGCCTTGACGATTGGGCGATAAGTCAAATGGCCGCCAAGCTGGGAAGACGAGCTGAAGCCCAAGGCTTTGAACACAAATCACAGTATTACCGCACCTTGTTCGATTCCAACTCACAACTCTTGCGTCCCAAGTTGCGAAACGGCCAATGGTTGACGCCGTTCGATTCGAAAGCAACAGAAGGTTCAGGGAGTTGGCAAGGGTCTGGTGGACCCGGCTACGTTGAAGGAAATGCATGGAATTACAGTTGGTTTGCTCCGCACGACATCCGGGGATTGATTTCATTGTTCGGAGGAAACAAACAATGTGCTCTCCGGCTGCAGGAGTGCTTCGACAACGGTCAGTTCACGATTAACAACGAACCCGACATCGGCTATCCTTATATCTTTACCGAGATCGGAGGTTATGAAGCACACACAGCACCGCTGATACAAGCTCTGCTCAAAAACAAGTTCGGGACTGGGCCTGACGGCCTGCCAGGTAACGATGACGCTGGAACAATTTCAGCGTGGTACATCTTCTCAGCGCTCGGATTCTATCCGTCCTGTCCGGCGTCGGGAATCTATCAAATGGGTATTCCGCTTTTCAGGCGCGCAGCGATTGCATTGAACAAAAAATACTATTCTGCGTCGGAATTCACCGTTGAGCTGCAGGGGGATCCAGCTGATGACGCCACGATTAATAGTATTTGGCTTAACGATACAACTCGTCTCAACTACCAAATCAGTCATCGTGATCTTGTGAATGGCGCAAGGGTGGTATTTCAACTCGGGCGTAATTAGGACCTTGCACACAAGTGTCCACAGTAGTACGTCTTTCTTATTGGTAATCAATGAATAATTCATTCAATGTGCGAAGAAGCGTTTCGTGCGCGGCAATACTGACAATCGTGGCGTGGCTGCATTTGCTGTTGAATGTTCCAATGATTTCGCAGATCTATCAAAGAACTGAAAACGGGGTCTTTGTACGCATTGATTCGACGATTGTTGGTCTCCAGGTGTGTAATGAGAAGATCCTTCACATTACTGTTACACCAGTTCCCCAGCCGCCACAGCACGAGAAACTTGTGGTGACAAGAACCTGGGAGCCCTGTCATTGGG
>DATDNS010000596.1:0-2697 GCA_036518155.1 Bacteroidota bacterium | reverse complement strand
ATAGAATCTCGTGGGACCTTGGACGAACCTGGAGATTTTGAAGTTTGAGAAGTGTCCGTCGAGGAAGGCTGTTGCTTGTTGTTGCGTTAGGAGTGCCCAGAGCGGGACTTGAACCCGCACTTCCCTTGCGAGAAACAGGATTTTAAGTCCTGTGCGTCTACCAGTTCCGCCATCCGGGCAGGGAACATTGCCAATTGCCGATTGTCGAATTCGAATTGAGAATTGTCAAGAAACTTTGGTTTCAAAGCGATCGAATCCCAACTCTCTTCCTCCGCAACTTAGCGAAGTTTCGAGGCGAAGGCAAGATGCGTGCACTCGCCCGGAATCCTAGACGATACGCACCTTGATGGTGTTGTCGACGTTGACCAGGTCTTCGAACAACGAGTCCTTGTATTCCTTGTCGACATCGGCAACGGCGTAGCCGATCAGCTCGTTGGTCCTGAGATACTGGGCCAGAACGTTGACGTTGTTCTTCGCAAAAATGCCGTTGATGTGGGAGAGCACTCCGGGGACATTGCGGTGAACGTGCAACAACCGGTGAGTCTGGTTCCCGTCCGTCTGGGGAATGTTGATCCTCGGAAAATTAACGCTCGAGAACGTGCTGCCCGTCTGAACATATTCCAGGAGTTTGCTGGAAACAAAATGCGCGATGTTCTCCTGCGCTTCTTCAGTACTCCCGCCGATATGGGGCGTCAGCATAACGTTGGGCAATCCCCTGAGCGGAGATTCGAACGGATCGCGATGATCCTTCGGCTCCTGTGGAAAAACGTCGACAGCGGCCCCCGCAACTTTGCCGGCCTTCAGGTTTCGTGCGAGCGCTTCGATATTGACGACGTGCCCGCGACTAAGATTCAGAAGGATTGCGCCGTCCTTCATCGCGGCGAATTCCGGTTCATCGATCAGGTTTGCGTTGGCCGGATTTCCGTCGACGTGAATGGTGATGATCTGGGCGACGGCCAGGAGTTCCTGAAGACTGGCGACGCGTGTTGCGTTCCCGATCCTGAGTTTGTCAACGATGTCATAGTAGTAGACGTCCATGCCCATCGCTTCTGCGAGCGTGGAGACCTGGGAACCGATGTTGCCGAAACCGATGATCCCGAGCTTTTTTCCCCTCACTTCCCGTGCGTGTTCCGCCGACTTATCCCACACGCCCTGGTGAGCCTTTACCACTTTGTCATAAATGCGCCGGACAAGGAGGATGATCTCGGCGATGACCAGTTCCGCCACACTCCGTGTATTGCTGTAAGGCGCATTGAAGACCGCTATTCCGCGAAGCGATGCGGCCTGGAGGTCGATCTGGTTTGTCCCGATGCAATACGCGCCGACAGCGATAAGACTCCGTGCGTGTTCGAAAACACGTTTGGAGAGCTGGGTGCGGGAACGGATCCCGAGGACTTCAACGCCGTCGAGCTTCGCAATGAGGGCATCCTCGTCCAATGCGTTCTTGACCGAGAGGACCTGAATGCCCCCTTCTTCCAGCGTCGAAATTGCATCCTGATGGATGTTCTCAAGGAGCAGTGTTTTCATTTGCCAGGCACAAAAATCAACCGAGTTTGTTGTCCGCTGAAACCGTCAACTGCATTTGAGAAATTTGCCGCTCTCATACTTTCCTGATAAAAAAAATGGCTCCCAGCGAGAGCCTATTTGCGAACGTTCCGATTGACAATTGCCGGTTGTTGATCCAAAGAGTCACCCGGCATTCTTGTTAACCGGATTCCAGATTGGGCTTTGATTTTTCAACTTCAATCTTCCTTCTTCCTTCTACCTTCTAACTTCTACCCTTCTTCGAGGCGCGGGCCGGGATCGAACCGGCGCATAAAGGTTTTGCAGACCTCTCCCTTACCACTTGGGTACCGCGCCAAATAAATTGCCAATTGTCATTTTCCGATTGCGAAAGTGATGATAGCACATCTCTACCCGGCGAATCTCAGTAACTTGACCCGAAACGTTCTACGTCGACTCGCCCTCATCCGTCCATCCACTCGCAACTCTGGAGGTAATATACGAACAATTCCCGGTCTCTTCCAGAATGCGTGGTTAAAAAAAGACCCCGTTGCCTGGTGGGATTGATCGGCAACGGGGTATTTTCACAGAAGTGAAAAATCCAGCAAACCACTGGGTTTTGCGGGTTGCTGGATTGTCCCGATCCGTAAGGATGAGACAGAGCGGGAAACGGGACTCGAACCCGCGACATCAACCTTGGCAAGGTTGCGCTCTACCAACTGAGCTATTCCCGCAATGAATAACAGAACCGTAGGAAATATAACGAAATCACTCCGCCTCTGCAAGAGCTTTCTTGGAGCCAACAACACCACACGATTTACTTGCTCAACACCAGGTCGATATACGATCCGGCAATCACAGCACGTTTCTTGATTCCAAATTCTGCAATGAGAAGTTTCATCAGTCGATTCGCCTGTCTCTTCCCTTGCGTCACGATCACTTCGAATTCAACGAAGGTTCCCAACCCTTTTACGACGTCAATGTGGATCCGGGCATTCTTCAGGAGATAGAGCATCCGGTTCTTTCGGACGACAGCCTTGATGCCGAAGATGTCCCTGCAGACAGTCTTCATTGAGTCCGGCTCTTCGAGCGGAACAATGACGTAATCCGAATAACGGCTCCCTTTGATATTCTTCCTTCGATAATAGATGAGCTCAAACGTTCTGCCGTTGATTTCGCGCAGCTTCAATCGTC
>DATDNS010000595.1:0-2246 GCA_036518155.1 Bacteroidota bacterium | reverse complement strand
CAAATCGCACGATGGGTTGCTCTTCAGTGGGGATACGTAGCAGCGGGTTTGGGCGCAGGACTCGTGGTTCTGGGCGCTGCATTCGGTATTGGTAAACTTGCCGCCGCCGCGATGGATGCAAGTGGTCGCCAACCCGAAGTGGCAGGCCAGGTCCGTACGTCGATGTTGCTCGCGGCTGTGCTCATCGAAGGCGCAACCTTCTTTGCTCTGGTTATTTGTATCATTCTTGCAACGAAAAGCGTCGGTTAACCACCAGGAACGGAGAAGGTCATGCTCGACTTAAATCCCGGTCTCATCGTCTGGACGATTGTCTCCTTTATCGTGTTGGTGGCGATCCTTGGCAAGTACGCGTGGAAACCTCTGATCCAGGCCCTCGCCGAGCGCGAAGACAAAATCCGGTCGGCCCTTGAGCAGGCCGATCGTGCACGCTCGGAAGCTGCGGAGCTTTTGAAGAAAAATGAAGAGAACATAGCCCGTGCGGAACGCGAATACCAAAAGATGGTCCGCGAAAGCAAAGAAATGGCGGAGAAAATGAAGGAAGAAATCCTCGGCAAAGCCCGGCAGCAGGCTGAGCAGGAACTCCAGCGGGCATCCGATGAAATTCAGAGGAGCGTCGACTCTGCGCGGCAGCAGCTCCGCGCCGAGGTCGCAGACCTTGCCATCAAAGCTGCCGAAAAGATCCTCGATGAGTCGCTCGACGCCCAAAAACAGAAAAAAATAGTCGACTCGTTCATCGGACAGATTCCCAAAAACTAGCCGACAGGGACGATAAGGATCATGGTCAATGTCAGGGTTGCCCGCCGGTATGCAGAGGCTCTTGCCGAGATGGCGGAGGAACAGAAATATGTCGGAGTCATTGCGCAGGACCTGGAGCTCCTCCGGCGTGCGGTACGGGAATCCCGGGATTTCCTCCTCTTCTTGAAAAGCCCGATTATCAACAATGCGAGAAAGCAGGAGATTCTTCTCGGCCTGTTTACGGACAAGACTTCTAAAGTCACCCAGGAATTTCTCCATATCCTGGTCGAAAAGGGGAGAGAATATCTGCTGCCGGACATTATCGAACAGTTCTTTGCGATACGGGATGAGCGTATGGGAATTATCAATGCGGAAGTGAAGGGAGTTGGAGAGTTTTCGCCTGATCAGACGACCGCCCTCCAACGGAAGCTGGAAGTGTTTTCGGGAAAAAAGGTCCGCATCTCGTTCAGCGTGGACAAGCATCTCGTGGGTGGATTCATCGCGAGAGTGGGGGACACAGTCTTTGACGGAAGTATCAGGCGTCAGCTTGAGTTGCTCCGCGAACGGTTCGCGGAAGGCAACGGAATCAACTAGCAGTTGAAGGGTTTTGAAGTGAAGTCTAAAATGAAAAAGGAATATTCATGGCTGAAGTAAGACCAGACGAAGTTTCGGCGATATTGCGAAGACAGCTTTCGGGATTCGAACGGGATGTCGATGTGTACGAAGTCGGTACCGTTCTTCAGATCGGAGACGGGATCGCCCGGATCTACGGCCTCGCGAAGGTGATGTACGGCGAGATCGTTGAATTCCCGAATAACGTATTCGGGATGGCCCTCAACCTTGAGGAAGACAACGTCGGCTGCGTGATTTTCGGAGAGGCGTCGCATATCAAGGAAGGGGACACCGTCAAACGTACCGGCCGCGTCGCGTCGATGCCCGCAGGAGAATCGATGCTCGGCCGCGTGATCAACCCGATCGGCGAGCCGCTCGACGGACACGGACCGATCAAACCCAACAAGTTTCTGCCGCTCGAACGCAAAGCGCTCGGCGTTATCGCCCGCCAGATGGTCAAGGAGCCGCTCCAGACGGGTATCAAAGCGATCGACGGAATGATCCCGATTGGCAGGGGACAGCGCGAACTGATCATCGGTGACCGACAAACAGGAAAGACGGCAGTTGCGGTCGATACCATCATCAATCAGAAGAACACGCACTCAGAAGAAGCAAAAGCACGGGGTATCCAGCCTGTGTATTGCATCTACGTGGCGATTGGGCAGAAGGGGTCAACGGTTGCCCAGGTGGTCGCAAAGCTGGAAGAGCAGGGTGCGATGGAATACACGACGGTCATTCAGGCCTCGGCCAGTGACTCCGCTCCAATGCAATTCATCGCTCCGTACGCCGGTGCAACGCTCGGCGAGTACTTCCGTGACAGCGGGCGTCATGCCCTCGTGATCTACGACGATCTTTCGAAGCACGCCCAGGCCTATCGACAAATGTCGCTGCTTCTTCGT